>CADAHD010000059.1 GCA_902787595.1 uncultured Lachnospiraceae bacterium | reverse complement strand
GGGAACATAACCTTCTGTCCCCGAATATGCTATCTGCACATCGTCGGTCAGCAGATACTGCGCAAAAAGCCAGGAAGCCAGCACCTCCTGCGGATCGTCTTTATTAAAGACGCAGACCGACGGTCCCTGTGATATCATCTGCGGATCCTGAACATCAAACTGCGGCACCATCCTGACTGCGGTTTCAAAATCCACCACCTTATCTGCGCTGATATCCATAAGCGGCGCCTTTGAGCCCATCCATGTTGCTCCCGCCGTGGAATCCACCGCAAATATGCACTGTCCCGCATTCAGAAAGTTTCCGGGATAACTGGATATCTTGAAGGTGGAAAAAGCCTTTGTCTTTCCGTGCTGCGCTATGGTCTTGATAAGTTCTGCGGTTTCATCATTGAACATGAGGATCTTTCCGCTGTCCTCCGAATAGCCGTATCCTTTCTGCTTAAGCATCTGTATCATCATGTTATCCGTGGATTTGTAGATGAAAGGGATCATGACATTCTGTCCGTTGACCTTAAACTTTCCGTCCGCATCCTTTTCCATTGCAGCCTCGGAGACTTCCCAGACAAAATCCCAGCTGAGCACCTCCGGCAGTTCATAGCCCAGCTTCTCAACATAAGTTTTGTTGACATAGCAGGCTTCCGTGGAGCGCATATACGGAAGGGCGTAGATATTCTGCCCAATTGTGCATTCATTCAGAAACTGTGGCACTATCTCATCACGCGCCACACTGTCAAATGCCACCTCGCTGCCCCCAAGGCCGTAACGCCTGTCTTCGATAAGCGGATCAAGCGGCACAACGGTATTGCTTCCGGTCAGATATGTCGCCACATGATCGGGATATGTTATGCATACGTTAGGCGTGGTCCCGGTGGCAATATTAGTGATGACATCATTATAGATATCGCCATAGTTGGTATAAAGGCGGATATTTACATGAATGTTGGGGTAGGCTTTTTCGAATTGCGCTGCCGCTTCCTGATAGATCTCGGTCTGTCTTTTGTTGGTATCGTTTTTGGCCCAGAACGTGATCTCAAAACGGCGTGAAGCATCCAGCTCATCAGGCACGTTAAACTCTGAGCGTCCCGCAGAACCGTGGCAGCCGGATAAGGAAAATACCATTATGATAAGCGCAGCAATAATAAGCCGGGCTCGTCCGGACTTTGCACTCATCCCTTGGTACCTCCTCTCGATACGCCTGCCATGATCTTTTCCCTGAAAACCAGAAAGAGCACCAGCAGGGGCACAGATATCACCACCACCGCAGCCATCATTGCAGGTATATTCTCGCGTCCGAAGCCGTTTTCCCTTATCTCCTGTATCCCGTTGGATACCAGGAAATACGCCTCCTCATCCGTGATGAGTCTGGGCCAGATATAAGAATTCCAGCATTCTATAACTTTGAGTATGCCCACGGTTATAAGCGTAGGTCTGCAGATAGGTATCATTACCTTCCAAAGATATCTCAGATCAGATGTACCGTCCACCTTTGCCGCATAATAAAGGGCATCCGGAACCTGCTCAAAATTCTCTTTCAGCAGATAGATGTAAAATACAGAGGTTACCGAAGGCAGTATAAGTCCCGCAAAGGAATTCCTCATATGGAAGTTTGTGATGGTAACAAAGTTTGTGATCACCACCAGTTCATTGGGTATCATCATAAGCGCCAGAAAAGCCGTAAACACCAGATCCTTTCCAGGAAACGAAAGTCGCGCAAAGCCATAAGCCGCAAGCGTGGCCACGATAAGCATCACAGCCGTTGTGATCACCGTAAATATCAGCGTATTTAAAAGGTATCTCCCCAGAGGCACGGTTGAAAAAGCATCCAGGTAGTTCTGCATGGTAGGTGAAGCCGCATAGAATTTGGGTATGTACTCACCGTTGTATTCCCCGTAGCTCTTTACGGATGTAAGTATCATCCAATAAAAAGGAAACAGCACCATAATCGCCCATACCGTAAGTCCGGTATAGGTGACGGCCTTTCGCGCTATCACGCGGGTGTTGTATTTTTTGCCATCAGACTGTTCCATAAACGCTCCTGCTAGTAATATGTATGCTTTTTGCTTATCGTCAGATTAAGGTATGTGATAGTCAGTACTATCATAAACAATATGACAGCGGCCGCTGCTGCATAGGAAGGGTATCCGCCGCTGTCCCCGTAAAGCATGTCATATACATAACCTACTATCGTATTCATCTCCGCCGCATTCAGGTCGGTTCCAAAGAGCGCCACCGCATTGCTGTATTCCTTAAAGGCGCCTATAAATCCTGTGATTATCAGATAGAACAAAGTGGGTGATATCATGGGCAGCGTGATCTTGTAAAAGATCCTGAACGAAGATGTCCCGTCTACCCTGGCGGCATTATAATAATTTGTGTTAACGGAAGCTATCGCACTGGTCAGCAGAAGTATCTTAAAGGGCATGACCACCCAGATTATATAAAGACACATCACAAACATTTTTGCGGCGTGGGGGCCGTCGATAAAATCCACCGACTCACCACCGAACATATTTATCAGAAGATTGATAAGACCGTCCGAATATGCCGTCTTTTTAAAGAGCACCATAAATACCAGACCTACCGCAAGGGTGTTGGTCACATAAGGCAGGAAATAAACGGTCTGGAAAAGCTTTCTTAAAGGCTCTATTGAGCTGAGCCCCACCGAGATAAGCAATGCTATTCCCGTAGAGAGCGGCACGGTGATCACGACCATGATAAAGGTATTCCTGACCGCCTGAAGAAAATACGGGTCGTGCAGCACATAGGAAAAATTATAAAGCCCCGTGCCAAAGCTCTTCTGTGAGGCAAAATTATAACCTTCCTCCACCGAATAGATGAAAACATCAATAAGCGGGTACACTAAAAACGCTGCCAGAAATACAGCAGCGGGGAGAAGATAAAGCCAGCCTTTGTACTGATCTTTTTCCATAAACGCTCCCTGATAAGCCCCTTTGATTTTTATATACGCTCTCCCGTATCCTTATCAAAAAGGAACACTTTATTCTTCTTTAACGAAAAGCGTATCTCTTTCTTTTCTTTATCCACTTTGGTCTCGGCCTGAATGATGGATCTGAGCGTTGAGCCCTGGCATTTTTCGTGCTTTGATATAACGCTCACATCGCGTCCCATCACTTCCACTCTTATCATCTCACAGCAAAGCGCTCCCTTATCATCGGGGATAAAGCCTTCGGGTCTTATGCCTACGGTAACCTCACGCTCATCCTTAACAGGTACATCCAATACAGCCTCACCGCCTATATACAGTTTTCCGGCCTTTATGCGTCCGTCAAAAACATTGATGGGCGGCGTTCCCAAAAACTTTGCGACAAACAGATCCACGGGATCATCATAAACCTCCTGCGGCCTGCCGATCTGATGCACCTTTCCGTCCTTCATGACCACTATGCGGTCTGTGATGCTCATGGCCTCTTCCTGGTCATGGGTAACAAAGATCGTGGTAATGCCTGTTTCCTGCTGTATCCTGCGGATCTCCTCCCTTGTCTGCAGGCGGAGTCTGGCATCCAGGTTGGAAAGCGGCTCATCCAAAAGCAATACCCTGGGTCTCTTGACCAGAGCCCTGGCTATTGCAACTCTCTGCTGCTGCCCGCCCGATAATTCACCGGGTTTCCTTTCCATCAGTTCCTCTATCTGCACCAGCTTTGCTGCCTCATATGCTTTTTCCTTCATCTGCTCCTTGCTGAGCTTCTCTTCGCCCTTCAGGTTCTCAAGAGGGAAAGTGATATTCTGCAGCACTGTAAGATGCGGATACAGCGCATAATTCTGAAATACCACGCCCACTCCACGCTCTTCCGGCGGCAGTCCGGTCACATCCTTATCGCCAAAGTATATCTTTCCTTCGGTAGGCTTTTGAAGCCCGCAGATCATAAACAACGCCGTGCTCTTGCCGCAGCCTGACGGTCCCAGGAGTCCCACCAGTTCACCGTCGGGTATCTCAAAGCAGAAGTGATCCACCGCCACCACGTCCCCGCCGGCCTTTTTGTTCCTGTTGGGAAAAATCTTTGTGAGTTCTTCCAATACTACCTTCATTACTGCTCCATATCCTCAAAAATAACAACATTCTTTCCGTGCTGTTTTCCGTAATACATTCTTTCATCAGCCGCCTTTATTATCGCTTCGGGCTCGCTGTAGGATTCTTTTATCTCTTCCACGCCAATGGTGATGGTAGCGGAAATATGTTTGTTGTAAAAGATGGTAGGATTTGACTCCACAAGCTTTCTGACATATTCCATCTTCTCTTTCGCATCTTCCATATCGTAATCCTTCATAAGGATAACGATCTCCTCACCGCCCCATCTGCAGATGTCACAGTCGTTCATATCTTTCCTGATTAGTCCGGTTATATGGCGCAAAACCTCGTCTCCGCCTTCGTGCCCATAGGAATCGTTTATATGCTTAAAATCGTCTATATCGCAAAAAGCAACGCAGAAATGATGCTTTTTCTTATCGCTCATAAGCTTTTCTACCACAGGCAGGAAGCCTCTTCTGTTCAGCAGATTTGTAAGAGCGTCCAGATGCGCATCAGCAGAAAGCTGTTCATTCTTTCTTTCAAGACTGAACATCTCCACCTCGCTGGAATAAATATACAGAGCATTATAAAATATCATGGAAAAGAACATGACAAAAGCCGAAAAGATGACCAGAACGATATGTATGTGCCTGGGCAGCGTAAACGGCGGCTTAACAGGAGAAAACAGAATGTATAGCACTACATATACCGAAAAATTCACCGCCAGCAAAAATACAACGATCAGCCGTTTCCATCCTTTAAAGAGAAAGCAGCCGAAATAAATGATTATGGGAACAATGGAAAAAAGAAAACATACAGAGCTGCTGGCCCATCCGATGATATATACCGAATAGATCGTATAGGCTGTAACTTCAACAAGAATGTTTATATATACCGGTAATATCTTCCCCAGCTTGCAGAGTATCAGACTGATCAGATAGACCGCCACGCTTACGGTATTGGCATAGATCATATTGGGTATGCCGGCCCATACCATTATGCCCAGCAGCGTAACATGTACAAGCCCCATAACCGCGACGGTAAACGTAAATCCGTTATGCACTATAAAATGCATTATCGAATCGATCAGCTTACTCTTATTCTTTCCCATCAGTTATATCCCTTTCATGGTAAGCGATATCCTTTTTCTCTTAACATCCACTTCCAGAACTTTGACCTCCACGATGTCTCCGACGCTCACAGCGTCAAGCGGATGCTTTATATAATGATCACTTATCTGTGAAATATGAACCAGACCGTCCTGATGTACACCTATATCCACAAATATGCCAAAGTCTATGGCGTTGCGTACCGTCCCTTTAAGCACCATGCCCGGAGCCAGATCTTCCAGTTCCAGTATATCAGTGCGAAGTATAGGCGCAGGCATATCCTCTCTGGGGTCCCTGCCGGGCCGCTTAAGCTCTTTTATTATATCATCCAGAGTCAAGCTTCCGATACCCAGTTCTTCGGCAAGCTTCTTTTTGTCTCCAAGCTTCTTTTCGTCAAATCCGGCAAAGGCCGCTATATCCAGCTTAAGCCTGCTCATAAGCCCCCTTGCCGCATCATAGGATTCGGGATGCACAGCCGTAGCATCCAGCGGCTCTGCAGCTCCGGGTATGCGCAAAAAGCCTGCGCACTGCTCAAAAGCTTTAGGTCCGAGCTTGGGCACCTTGAGCAGCTCTTTCCTGCTGCCGAATCGGCCTTTTTCCTCGCGGTAGGCCACGATATTCTTTGCCACCGCCGAAGATACTCCCGCCACGTAAGACAGTAAAGCCGCAGACGCCGTATTAAGATCTACACCAACATTATTAACGCTGCGCTCTACCACTCCCTGAAGGGCTGTCTCAAGCTTTTTCTGGTTCATATCATGCTGATACTGCCCCACTCCTATAGCCTTGGGCTCGATCTTTACAAGCTCAGACAGCGGATCCTGCAGCCTTCTGGCTATCGAAGCTGCGCTCCTCTGCCCAACATCAAAGTTTGGAAACTCCTCCGTAGCCAGCTTGCTCGCCGAATAAACCGAAGCCCCCGCCTCATTTACTATAACATAAGACAGCTTTTCCGGCAGCTCTTTTAACAGCTCCACTATAACCTGCTCCGATTCACGGGAAGCAGTGCCGTTTCCAAGAGATATCAGATCCACATGATACTTCTTTATCAGCTTCTTTAATTCTTCCTTTGCTTCCGCCACTTTATTCTGCGGCGCAGTGGGGAAGATGACCTTTGTATCAAGCACCTTTCCGGTTGCATCGACCACTGCCAGCTTGCAGCCTGTCCTGAAAGCCGGATCCCAGCCCAGCACCACCTTTCCGCTGATGGGTTTCTGCAAAAGCAGCTGCTCCAGATTCTTGCCGAATACGCTGATAGCGCCGTCTTCTGCCGCTTCGGTAAGCTCGCCCCTCAGTTCGCGCTCTATGGCCGGCGCGATAAGACGCGTATATGCATCCTCTATGCAGCTCTCCATAAAAGGCTCCGTTATCTCATTATGCCCTATGATCTCCTGCTGTGCAAGATATTTCAGGATCTCGTCTTTGGGCGCATCCAGTTTGATGCTTAAGCACTTCTGTTCTTCACCGCGGTTTAAGGCCAGCACCCTGTGCCCCACAATCTTTGAAACAGGCTCCTCATAATCATAATACATCTCAAAGACGCTCTCCGCCTCAGGATCCTTTGCCTTACTCCTGATAACGCCCTTCTTGCGGCTCAGATCCCTTATATATGCACGGTAAGCCGCATTATCCGAAATACGCTCGGCGATGATATCCGCAGCGCCCTGCAGCGCCTGCTTTACATCCTCCACTTCTTTCTCAGGATCAACATATGCCGCTGCCGTCTCCTCAAGCGGCTGCTTTGCATCCTGCTTTAAAATATACTCTGCCAGCGGTTCCAGCCCTTTCTTCTTTGCCACATCAGCCCTTGTAGCCCTCTTTTGTTTATAGGGACGATACAGATCTTCCAAAGCCACAAGAGTTGTGACCTCTTCTATCTGCTTTCTTAGTTCATCGGTGAGCTTGCCCTGCTCGCTTATGCTCTCCAGCACAGTCTCTTTACGGTCCTGCAGGCCTCTCAGATATGTGAGCCTTTCGTAAAGCGCGCGGAGCACTTCGTCATTAAGCGCACCTGTAACCTCCTTACGGTAACGCGCGATAAAAGGTATGGTATTTCCCTCATCGATCAGCGCAACGGTTTTTTCTACCTGTCCCACACGGATATTAAGTTCATCCGCTATCATCTTATTAATGTCCATCTTTCTTCCTTTCAGCTGTCTTTCTTTCCGTAATCCTTAACTATGCCCATGGCTATCATAACAACTATCGCTATGATCCAGGATACTATCACTATCCAGGACAATATTCCCGTTGTCAGCTCGTTTCCCAGCAGGAATATGTTGCCCACTATCCCCAGGGCAGAGCAGACCACCCATACTATGAAAAAAGCCACTACAGTCACTGTTCCATTCTCTCCTTAACGTAAGCTGCTATCTCCTCATAGTTCTTCTGCCAGGATTCATATCCCGGCTCCGATCTGTGATCCGGTATATCGTACCGCTTTTTCAGGTCGCTGCCAAGATAATCCGTAAATTTAAGCGCCCCCCAGTAATTCAGATGAGATGCATCATTAAAATCATGCTCAAAATCAAGTCCTATCTCGTTATAATAGTAATTGGTACTGTTAAACTGCAGCCCGTAATGATCGGCTATCTCATGCAGACGGTTATAGATGAGCTCATCCTCATCATTTGTTATATAAGGCGTTACGACCAGATACAGCTCTATGCCGTTCTCATTTGCATAATCTATTATCTTGGTCAGATACTGCTCGTTTTTATAAGTAAGCTCTTCCCTGGAATCATTATCCAAAACAGGCTGCTGCTGGGGACTTTTGGCCAGATAAGGCGTAAAGCCCTTAAATGTCTCCAGACTCTTTTTCTTGGTAAAAGGAAAAAGGAAATCCTCTGCCGTAAGCGTATCCAGGTCATGATTATGCGCCAGCATGAGCGGAAAGAATTCCTCTATCCTTTTTGACTCCGTGCTCGACAGGAACATTTCCAGTTTGTTCATCGAAAGACGCATGCCGCACAGATTCTCGTGCAGCCAGCTGTATTGATGATCTTCCTTGAACCTGGCAGGCGCATACAGATCCAGCACCACTACCTTGGGTTTCTGATACTTGCAGAATTCCTTAAGGTAATAATATGTACACCACAGCGGCTGTTCAGCCGCGCTGTAATCATACGCCGTGATACCGTAATTATGCCACAGTATGCCTGTATCTATATCACAATGGATATGGCTCGAGCCCATCATAACCACATCTATAGAATTACGCGGCTGATAATAAAGCGCTCTGGCCTGATTGATGCCATGCTTTGATTTAAGGCAAAGCACGCCATCCAGATACCAGATGGTAAATATAACCAGCACTATGAAAAAGACACGTGTGATATTCTTCTTCATCTCTTCTCCGTTAATAATCCATATACAAAAAGCTTCCTGCATTCAGATCGCTGAATGATTTCGTAAATATAAACAGCAATACGATGACCACGTAGCAGAAAAGATAACGCCAGCCGTATTTCCAACCCATTATCAGTTCGGGCAGAGTCTTTCCTTTCCTGTATGAATATACATCAAAAATGATAACTATAATAATGCCTGCCAGTAATACTGTCAGCTCCGTCGGGCTCATGCCCATAAGCGCCATTTCTTCCGCAAAGCTTCCCGCGGCAGCTCCGGCGATGAAAATCCTCTTCAGATAAAAAACTGCCGTTCCCATATCCGGCACAGCAAACAGTATCCAGCCGAAGGATACCACTAAAAAGGTTATGATACGTGACAGCCATGATTTAAAGGGTCCGCCTTCTTTTTTTTCAATACCTGTAAGCAGGAACAGCGCTGAAAAAACGCCGTGGAGCAGCCCCCATAAAACAAACTTTAATCCGCTGCCATGCCACATCCCACATAGAACAAATACCACTATGGTATTGAACATCTGCCTGAGGCGCCCTTTTCGGTTGCCTCCAAGCGGAATATAAATATAATCCCGCAGCCATTTGCTTAAGGAAATATGCCAGCGTCTCCAGAATTCGGAAGGGCTTTTTGACAGATAGGGCGCATTGAAATTCAATGTAAGTTCTATGCCAAAAAGCTTTGCCAGGCCGACAGCCATCATTGAATATCCCGCAAAATCACAATAGATCTGCATGGTATAAAGCAGGACACCCATAAGCAGCCAGGCGCTGCCGTGTGCTGCGGGATTCTCCATCAAAGAGGGCGTATAATAGCCGATGCGGTCAGCTACAACAGCCTTCATAAAAGCGCCGCACAAAAGATAACTTGCGGCTTCCCCTATCCTTCCTTTATCCAGAAGGCATACTCCTGACAGCCCCCGTATCTGTTTTTCAAAATCCCCTGCGCGCTCTATAGGCCCGCTGATAAATTTGGGGAAGAAACACATATAAAGCGCAAACTCAAAAAGATTCTTCTGCGCTTTGAGCTTTCCGGACTGCAGATCTGCCAGATAGCTCACTGCCTGAAAAATATAATATGAAAAGCCAAGAGGCAGAATGAACAGTCTCAGAATATCTTCTTGTCCTGTCTGCATTTTGCTTAACAGCGGACAATACTTCATCAGCAGTAAAAGCCCTGCATCCGCTGCTACTGCCGCAGCCATTACCAAACGTGATGCTTTTTTCCTGCCCTTCTTCAGAAGCTGCTGCATCAAAAGTCCGGCCAGATAAGTAAAAAGCGTGACCGCAATAAGCCATACAAACGCCTGGCGGTCAAGATAAAGCACATAAAAAAAGCTTACAGCCAAAAGGGCATAAGCCCTGGCTTCCAAGAAATAAAGGAAAACTTCATCTTTCCAAAAACCTGTAAGAATATCCAAACTGCGTCAGCTGCGCCTTAATCGTCGACCAGTTCTTCGGGAGCCTGTAATCCTATCCCTTTCTCTATTATCTCCTTTTTCTGCCGCTCCATGTCCTCTATCTCTTTCTTAAGTTTGGGATATGTCAGACAGTCCTTTATAAAAAAATACGCGGCGCTCACCAAAAGAAACAGAGACAGCAGGGTGGAAAAAGACTCGGATACGCCCAGTAACGGCAGGGCTTTATATACCGTAGCCGCGCTTCCGACCAAAGAGACCACAGTTCTTAAGAAAGACAGATGGGTCTGCTCTATGGAAAGCTTGGAATTGTTAAAAGCCAGATCCGTCCGCAGGATAGACAAGCCTGTCCTCTCATGCGAAAGCTCCGTTCTTTCAACTGCCAGTTCATAATCACTTAATTTTTTCTGCTTTTCTTTATCCATAGAATTCCCCGATAAGAAGGGGTCAGACCCCATGATGAGACCTGACCCCGTAAATCAACAAAAACTGATCACATGCAGGTATATCCGCCGTCAACAGGCAGGATAACACCGGTAACATAGGTAGATGCCGCACTTGACAGGAAGATTGTTGCAGAATCCAGCTCGCCTTCGTTGCCGTAACGCTCCATAGGGATCATGGTCTTTGCGTTCTGCTGGAAAAATTCGCTGTCGAGTGTTTCCTGGGTAAGAGGCGTATAGAAGTATCCGGGGCAGATAGCATTAACGGTGATACCGTACTTGCCCCATTCTGCTGCCAGCGCACGGGTAAGATTTACAACGCCGCCCTTTGCAGCATGATAAGGAGCAGATCCGGCGATCTTGTTGCCTACCATGCCGTACATGGAAGAAATGTTGATCACGCGGCCATACTTGGCGGGGATCATAGCCTTCTTTGCAACAGCGCGCGCTACCTTGAAGCTTCCGAAAAGGTCTATCTGCATTTCGTTATCAAACTGCTCATCGGTAACATCCTCTGCCGGCGCCACTGCACCCGTACCTGCATTGTTGATAAGGATATCGATGCGGCCGAATTCTTTGATCACCTCATCTACTGCTGCATCCACATTAGCCGTATCAGTGATATCACACTTGATGCCCAGTGCCTTAACGCCGAAATCCTTGCTGATCTGCGCAGCTACCTCGTCAACTTTTTCTTTGCGGCGTGCCATTACCACAATGTTTGCCCCCTGGTTAGCCAGCGCCTTTGCCATCTGAACGCCCAGTCCGCCTGATGCTCCGGTAACGATAGCTACCTGTCCGCTCAGATCAAAATAGTTTTTTGCCATAATATAACTCCTCCTGTGTGTTATTTTATGCGGATGTGGGATATCCGCTTATTAACATTTAAAAGTTCCGGTCCTTTTTGCGCTTAAGCAGCGCCGCCGTATCCAGTGTGCCTGTATCGGGCACATCCAGCCCCTCCTGCTTCATACGCTTCTGTCTGTCTTTCTTCCTGCGCTTTTCCTCTGCCGCCTTATCTTCTTCAGAAGGCATCTGCTGTTGCTGCTGCGCTGCAGCCTCTTCGGTCATTACCGTTTCCTGAACGGCCTTGGCCTTCTTTGCCTTCTTCTTGATAACAGGCTCCCAGCCAAAACGCCTGCCTGCCACATCAGCAAGGAACATGAGCATAAGCAGTATCAGCAAAGGTCCGGTAAGCGAAAAGCTTCCGTTCTTGCTCACATCCAGCTTCTTCCAGATATTATCATCCAGTTCTCTCCACTGACCGTACTGATCTATGAAGTTCCTGAATTTATCTTCCGTTACGTCAAAGCGGTATTCGTCGCTGTACTGCACAACCGTAGCCGTTGTATATGCGCCCGTCACCTCATCATTGTCGCTGCGGCGCACGTTAATATTATACAGACCGGTCTCCACGCTGTCCAGTTCTGCGGTATATACGCCGGGCTCAGCCGAGGTAAAGTTGAGTTCCCCGTCCCCGCCTTCGGGATCCGTATAGATACCGCTGATCTCCGTATCATCTCCGTACTCGCTTGTATGATAGGTAAGCACGGTCTTGCCATCCTTGCTGCTCACATCCATGTAATCCTCGCCAATGCCGGGGGTACCGCCGATAAAGTCTACTATACGCTTCCAGAGTTCCGCATAGCCTTCATCGCCCGAATATGCCGAGCTCCAGCCGCCGTCAACATCACTGTTCCATGCCATGGTCTTACCCAGACCATACTGCCAAACCGTAAGGAGAGGATCATCCAGACCGCTCACCAGCAGCTGCTGCGCTCCCGTCTTGGGTGAAGCTGCCACATATCCCAGCACATTGTACCATCCGTCATTAAAAAGATCCTTGGTCAGGTCACTGGGTGTCTTGGGGATGACCGCATAATCACCGTTCTTGATATAGGTATCACCGCCCAGATATACTTCCTGGGCAAAGATCCTGGGAATATCAGTATTGGAATCGGCATAATAATATCTTCCGCCGCACTCATTTGCCAGCGATTCCATCAGCTGGGTATCGGAATAGGTACCTACAGCAACTGTCGAAAGCGTTATCCCGTCCTGATTTATCTTATCGGTGACCGAAGAGAAATCATAGGTCTCACCCATACCATCCGTCAGCAGTATGATATGACGCACCTCTGCATCAGAGGCTGCCAGCGCAGCCCTTGCCTCTTCCAGCGCAGGCTTGATAACCGTACCGCCGCCGTCCGTGATGGTTTCTATATCACGCTTGATCTTATCCTTATCGTCCGCTTCGCTCAGCTTGTGAGCCCAGGTATAATAATCATCAAACGCCAGAACACCCACCTGGTCGGTATCGCGAAGATTATCCACGCCGCGCTTTGCCGCTTCAACCGCCACATCCAGATTGGTCATGCCGGCTCCCGCATAATCAAGCATGGAACCCGAATGGTCGATAACCATGACTATAGCCGTCGAAGGTATCTGCAGCGTGCCGCGAAGCTCCATATTAACGGGAAGCACAGTCTCGAGAACGGTATCATTATAACCGCCCAGCATAAAGCTGTCCTCACCGCCGCAGGCTCCGAAGCCTCCGCCGTAATCCTTGACATAGGTCTCGATTATATTCAGGAAATCTTCCGAAAGCTCATCTTTATATACATTCTCAAGTATCACTGCCTTATACGCCAGCAGATCCTTAAGCTCCTTGGGCGCGCGGTCAGGTCTCATAAATTCAGCATTAACATGAGCGGCATCCAGCACATTTTCAAAAGCGTTTCCGCTCTCACCCTTGCCCTTTAACACCAGGATGCGGGGCGCGTCCTCAACTCTTGCATAGGCACTGTAATTATTATTCTCATCTACGGAATCCCCGTCAGCCTCGACTCTTACTTCGTAGCTCTCAACATCCCTTGAAGTAACCTCTTCCTGGAACAAAAACTCATTGCTGCCCTTCTGCAGGCGTACTTCTTCTCTGGCCACTTCCCTTCCGCCCGAGGTGACTATGATCCTGGCTTCGGTATCATAATTGCTTTCCACCGCCACCTTAAGATAATACTTCTCACCTTCGTGAAGGGTCTCGGGCATCTCCACGTTCTTTACGTAGGCGTCATCACCCGAATCCGAACTGATCAGTATAGCTTCCAGACTGATATCATCACCTACGAACATTGATGCAGTACGCTCGATATTACCCGCAGTCTCACGCCCGTCGGTAAGCACGACTATCCTGCCCGCGGTATCGGAAGGCAGCATGGATACGGCTCTCTGCAGGCCGTTTTCAAAGTCCGTGGCTGCCACATCCGTCTTGCTGCCCAGTCCCATATACATATCCTGGTCCGTAACGAACTGTTCTACCACAGCGTTGCGGCCAAAAGTCACTATCGCATATTGATTATGCTTGGGCATGCGGCTTAAGGCGTCATCAATATACTTGTCAAAAGCCTTGATATTCTGGGTATCGCTGACAGAAAGGTCAACCAGAAATACCGTGGTGGTATCCCTGCTGCGCTTGGGCAGCCTGATCCCCAGCAGTGAAAGTATCGCCAGTAAAAGAAGCGCGATACGCATTATCATATAGAACTTTCCCTTATAATTCATGCGGCGCATGAACAGGATCCATTCTATGAGCATAAGGATGATGGCTGCTATGATCAGCACATTCTGCAGACTCCTGCGGGCTTTGACTCCGCTGTAAGAGCCGCCGTAATGCAGATCATCGCTCTTTAAACGGCCGTCCCTGCCCTGAAGTGATGCGCGTATCACAAAGTACTCTGTCCTGTCTCCTGCCTGAATGCGGTAAAGACCGGATCTTCCCATATCCGCAGCAGGTGCTTCAACAGGCTCGGTGCTGCCATCGGCTGCCGTAACCTTCATCTGCTGGGGAGAAACCTCCGCATTGGGATTGATCACTATCCCATCGCCCGCCTCATAAACATCCTTGCCCAGAATGCTCAGGTCGGACAGATAGCTCATTGCTCCGGCTATGAAAACCGGGAATTCCGCCTTTACCGGGAAATCTGTTTCTCTTATATCAAAACCAACTACGACTTCCTTATGATTTCCGTTAATGCCGTAATAGCCTACGCATTTGCCGTTTGCCTCCATAAAGGAAGTAGCCCATTCCGGGAGTTCATAAAATACAGCTGTATTGCAGCCCAGGCTGAAAGCGCTTAAGCCTTCGGTTATCTCACTCTCCAGTACATCCACGACCACGCCGCTTACGGTGCCTGCTCCTCCGGCATTTTCAAACCGCAGCATATTGGGCGATGTATCGGCATCATCATGACCGCCGTTACGGCCGCTCTTTGCGCCCTGCTGTACAAAGCCGGCATCATAGATCACAACATTATAATTTCCGGCGGATACGGCGCTGTCGCTCTGCGTCTTAGTAAGATCCGCTCCCGTTACCGCATAATAAGCTCTCTCAACAAAGGTATTGCCGCTGCTTATCATGATGCCCTTTGTCTCGCCGCCCTGAGAGGTAAGCGCAACGGCGCTGTTATCAAGGCCCAGGCTGTCCTGCGCGCTGCCGTCCGCAAAACGTACCGCACTTATCTCTCCGCGGATATAGGCGCCTTCCGTGCGCACATCGCTGAACAATATGGAAGACGACTTGCCGGCCGGAGTCGAAGCGCTCTGCACGCCAAGTATATTGCCGGCTTCATCATAAATGGTAACATCAAACCCGGCGTCGGTCGCAGCATAATTGCTGAATCGCATGGACACTTCGCCGCCGGCTGCAGAATAATAAATATAATCAAGCGAGATGTTAGACGCTTCCTCACCGACATCTATAACATCCGCTTTTAAGCTCTTTGCATATTCCTCTGCTCCCACCACGCCGGTACCGTCCGTTAATATCAGCACGGTATCGCTTTCCAGGGTTGCTGCCAGACGATACGCTTCCGACAGATCCCCCTCCTTATCCGAAGGCTTTATCTCTTTGATAAGCTCGCGAAGGCGGCTGCGGTCGGTAGAATTGGCGATCAGTATATCCGCCGTATCCGAAACCGTGATAAGACTGATGGTCCCCGATGCCGATCCGACATGCTCCAGAGCCTCTTCCTTTGCAGCTTCCAGACGGGTATTGCCGTCCTTATTCTTATGCTGCATGCTTAGGGAAGTATCAATGATCAGCGTGGTAGAGCCGCCTGTGGTGGAATTCATCATTACAAAAGGCGCCATCAGAGCCAGCATCAGGAGTATCATGGTCAGTATCTGCAGGATCATGAGTATCTCTGATCTGAACTTTTCGAAGAAAGTCCTGGACTGACGGTGCTTAAAAAGATGCTGCCACAAAAGGTTTGAGGATATCTCCATATCCTTTCCCCTGGGCTTTAAGATGTATAATATGATTATTGCAGGCACACCCAGTAAAAATACCAGGGGCCACAGACTGGTAAATGACATTTTCTATACCTTAAAATTCGTAAATATCCTTTAGTTCCTCAAATATGATCTTATCAAAACCGACTCCCGTGCTGCACAGATGGTAAGAAGCGCCGCACTTCTTTGCGCTCCTCTTAAGCTCGCCGGTAAACTCATCAAGCGCTTCTTTATAGCTCCTGATGGCGCTGCTCTCCATGGTAACCCTGAGACGGTCATCTTTATTTTCAGCATCTATAAGGAAAAAGGTTCCGCTCAGTTCCACATCTATCTCTTCTTTTGCAAGAATGTGAAGTATCACGACCTTCTGCTTTCTGTACTGAAGGTAATGTATAAGCTGCTCCAGTATAGCCGGATTTTCTACATAATCCTCACTCAAAAAATCCGACATGATCACGGAAAGGCCCGGCTGCATGCGTCCCACTGTAGAGACCGAGTGAAATATATCCGCCGGTTCTCCCGTATCAAGACGGTCCAGCCATTCGGTAAGCTGTGAAAATCCGGCCTTTCCGCCTGAAGCAACATGACGGCGTCTGGTATCCGCCAGATCGTATACCGCCACATGATCCATATTCATAAGCGCGATGTAAGCCAGCGCAGCCGCTATCTCCTCCTGGAGTTCGAGCTTCGTCTTCTCACCGTAATCCATGGATTTTGAAAGATCGATGAATAAAGATACGGCGCTTTCCTTTTCCTCCATATACTCCTTGATATAGAGACGGTCAAGACGCGCATAAGCATTCCAGTCAATTGCGCGGATATCGTCTCCGGGCATATACTCACGGAAATCGGAAAACTCCGCGCTGCTGCCCTTCCTTACGGACTTGCGGCTTCCCAGCAGCGAAGCATTACTCTTCTTATCAACGGCCAGCTTAAGTCTTTGAAGCCGCGCAAAATAAGAAGCATTAAGCATTGGCCTGCCCCTCTTTCAGTCTGGTCAAAATCTGCGATATGATGGCATCCTCAGTAACACCTTCCGAAATAGCATCAAAGGAAAGGATGATCCTGTGACGCAGCACGGGATATACCACAGCAGCCACATCATCAAATGAAACATTATAACGGCCTTCAAGGAATGCTCTTGCCCTTGCGCCTCTTACCAGAGCCTGCGCTGCACGGGGGCTGGCGCCCTCACGTATGTACTTATTGCTCTTATCATGTGTAGCCATCATTATGTTAAGGATGTGATCCATAACGGCGTCGGCAACCTGTATCTCTTTGACCATTGCTATGGCAGTGAGCAGCTCATCACCCGTAAGTATGGTCTGGGCTTTCTGCTGGATGGGATTCTCAGTAAGACTTAATATGCCTGCCAGTTCCTCCTTTGTGGGGAAGGGAACCAGAAGCTTGAACATAAAACGGTCGAGCTGGGCTTCGGGAAGAGGATAGGTTCCTTCTGTCTCGATAGGGTTCTGGGTAGCCAGTACAAAGAAAGGCTCCGGAACTTTGTGCGACACATTACCTACGGTAACGATATGCTCCTGCATGGCTTCCAGCAGCGCCGACTGTGTCTTGGGCGTTGCACGGTTGATCTCGTCCGCAAGTATTATATTTGCGAAGATGGGACCTGCCTCAAAACGGAAACCGGTATTATCGCCATCTTTTACCATTATGTTGGTACCGGTGATATCGCCGGGCATAAGGTCGGGCGTAAACTGTATACGCTTAAAACTAAGATTGAGCACATGTGAGATGGTATTTACCAGCCTGGTCTTTCCAAGTCCCGGCATACCTTCCAGTAATACATTGCCTCCCGATAAGATGGAGAGCATCACGGATCTGACCACTTCTCTCTGACCTATGATCTCCCGGCCTATCTCATATTCACAGGCCAGCAGCTTTTGCTGCATCACTTGATAATCGTTCATCTTTCCCCTCCGGATGATTATTTAAAATGAGCTGAAATACTGCTTGATGACATCTTCCATACCGGTAGGATAACGTCCGTTCTGTATACCCTGATATGCCCTCTCGCTGTATTGTCCCATTACATTCGTATATTCCTGGCGGTTTCCCTGCCATCCCAGACCGTTTTCATAACGGCTGTAATCGGAATTTCCGCGGTCTGACCACGCTCCCGTAAGGTTATCATCATTACCGGTAGCATTGGGAAGGCTCACATAATCATGATGCGCGCCGATGCCGCCGCCTCCAATGCCCTGGCCCTGTCCGCCGCCGCCCGACTGACCGCCCTGCTGGCCTCCCTGCTGGCCTCCTTGCTGGCCTCCTTGCTGGCCTCCTTGCTGGCCGCCCTGCTGGCCGCCTTGCTGACCACCCTGCTGGCCTCCTTGTTGACCGCCCTGCTGGCCTCCTTGCTGACCGCCCTGCTGGCCTCCTTGCTGACCGCCCTGCTGGCCTCCCTGCTGACCGCCCTGCTGGCCTCCTTGCTGGCCGCCCTGCTGGCCTCCTTGCTGACCGCCCTGCTGGCCTCCTTGCTGACCGCCCTGCTG
>CADAHD010000058.1 GCA_902787595.1 uncultured Lachnospiraceae bacterium | reverse complement strand
CTTTGCGGGAGCCGCTTTCTTTTCGGACTCTTTTTCCTTTACGGAAGCGGCTTTCTTTTCGGACTCTTTCTCCTTTGCGGAAGCCGCCTTCTTTTCGGACTCTTTTTCCTTTGCAGAAGCAGCCTTCTTTTCGGTCTCTTTTTCCTTTGCGGGAGCAGCCTTCTTTACAGGCTCTTTTTCTTCCTCAAAAGGAACCTCATCCTCCTCTGCCGCATCCTTAACGGGCTTATCATCTGCGCCCGCAGATACCAGCTGCTCCCTTAAGAGCGCGCGGGTTTCTTCTTTTGTAAGCTCCCCTATCTTTACCTCTGCAGGTTTGACCACCGGCTTGGGGGCTGACCTTCTGGGCTGGGGCTTAACCACTGCCGGTACTTCCTCCTCCGGTTCCGTCGTAAGGAAAGCAGCCGCCAGAGGCTTTATTATATTCGTTACGCTATCTTTTTTTGATGACATGATACACACTCCATGCTGATTGAATAATCCGATGCCATTCAGCCCGGATCACTGTCCTGCATCCTTCGAGCCGCAAAAACAGATCCTGCAGACCTGCCTTTGTCAACGAAGAAATAATGCACCAAGTTTCATTGTATCGTAAAGGAGTGCGCTTGTCAAATTCAGAATATTCTGACTCCCATTCCCGGAGGAGGCGTCAATCCGCCGTCAACAGCCGACTGAGGCTTCTTTTCCACGCAGAGTATAGCTGTCACATGTTTCTTATACACTATCCTCTTGTGAAAGTATCCTCCGACATCTTCCTTTATATAAAAAGCTTCCTGATCCGCTCCGTAAAGAGTTCCGTCTACATTATTTCCGGTCACCAGGTCGATCACAACACGCTTGTCGATAAAATTAAACTCCATCGGATCCATCATCTGTATTCCTCCTCAACAAATTTTCTGAGTGCAGTTATGCTGCGCTCCACCTTCTCTGTATCTATACAATATGCCATGCGGAAGTAACCCTTTACGCCAAAGGAATCCGAAGGCACAAGTATCAGATCGTATTTCTTTGCCTTTTCGCAGAAAGCCACCGCATCATCCTCAAGAGCCTTGGGGAAAATATAGAAGGTTCCGCCCGGGCGTACCACCTTAAATCCAAGAGCCGTCAGCTCTTTATAAAGTATGTTCATATTGGTCTCGTAAACCGAAAGATCGCTGGTCATGTCTATGCAGCGCGCCATAGCCATCTGTATTATCGATGAAGGACAGTTGTGGCCTATGCCGCGTGAGATCTGAACGCACATCGGCACTATCATCTCTGCATCCTTCGCCTTGGGATTAACTGCTACATATCCGATACGCTCACCGGGTATGGAAAGCGATTTGGAGAATGAGTAACAGGACAGGGTATTATCGTAAAACTTTGATACATAAGGAGCGTCAGCGCCTTCAAATACTATCTCCCTGTAAGGCTCATCAGAAATAAGGAATATCTCATGGCCGTATTCTTCCTGGGCAGCCCTTAAAATATCAGCCAGCTTTTTAAGCGTTTCCGAAGAATATGCAATTCCGGAAGGATTATTGGGAGTATTGATCATCACCGCCTGCACATTGGGATTAAGCATCTCCTTAAAAGCGTCGAAGTTGATCTGGAAGCTCTCCGTATCCGCCGGGACCACCTTTAGCTTTGCTCCGGTCTGATTTACATAGGGATTGTATTCGGGGAAGAAGGGCGCAAAGGTGATGACCTCGTCCCCCGGCTGTGTAACACAGCGCAGGGCGTGCGCTATCGCCGATGCCGCAGCGCTGGTCATAAATATATGCTCAGCCTTATAATCTATGCCAAAGCGTCTCTTAAGGGAATCCGCCACTATCTGCCTTACCTCCGGATTACCGGGATTGGGGCTGTAGCCGTGAAGCTGGGCGGAAGTCTTTTCCTTTGTAAGATCGCAGATCGCCTTATTAAATGCATCCGGCACCGGAACGGAAGGATTGCCCAGGCTGTAATCAAATACATTTTCGTAACCTATCTCCTTGCCGCGCTCCGTTGCATAAACCGAAAGCGCTCTTATAACGGACGGCGTGCTGCACATGTCCTTGAACTGCTGTGATAACATCGTTTGATCCTCCTATAAAAATATAGCTTGTGCTCTGCTTAGAACAGTGGCGAGAATACCCTCAGCGCCATCTGGACCAGCTTCTGGCGGCGCGGCCTCTTCTTCCAGCGCTCCAGCGTGATCTCCTCGCATTTGGTCATTACATTAAGTATGTTTTCCTTTATCTGCGCTACTACGGGGCAGTTAAAGAACAAAACCCCGTTTTCGTGATGTATGTACAGACTGCGGTAATCCAGATTGATGGTTCCGCAGATGGCGCATTCATCGTCGCTCACCACATCCTTTTCGTGGATAAAACCGGGAAGGTATTCGTATATCCTCACGCCGTGTTCCAGAAGTTTCCCGTAATTGGAAACGGTGACCATGTAAACATACCATTTATCATAGATGCGCGGCGTTATTATGCGCACATCCACCCCGCTCATGGCTGCCTCTATCAGACTGGCCTTCATGCGCTCGTCCAATACCAGATAAGGCGTGGTAATGTAGATATAATCCCTGGCTTTGTTTATCATGCGGGTATAAACACCCTCCACGGGATTATCGGGTGCCCTGTGCGGTCCGCCGGAGAACGGCTGTACAAAGCCTTTATCCTCTGTGCCGTAGAGAGGGCGGAAATCTTCCGAATGATCCTCACTGCTGCGGCTGCACTGCTCCCACATTGCCAGAAATATATTCGTAAGGCTCCATACGGCCTCACCTTCAAGACGCACGGCCGAATCCTGCCAGTGCCCGAAACGGACTATGCGGTTTACATATTCATCAGCCAGATTAACGCCGCCAGTATAAGCCACGGTGGAATCTATTACCGTTATCTTCTGATGATTCCGGTAGTTGAAGGATAAGGACATTATCCTCCTTTGTATGGGCTCGAAGGAATACAGCCTGATGCCGCTCTTGCCCAGCTCCTTTTTCATCTCGTGCACGTCCATAAAAAGACTGCCGAAATCGTCGATAAGAAGCCGCACGTCCAGGCCTTCCTGCGCTTTTGCCACCAGGATGTCCTCTATCTTCTGCCACCACTCACCGTTATATATAATGAAATATTCCAGAAAGATGCTTTTCTTTGCGGCCTTAAGATCCTCAAGGAACGCATCTTCCATTTCATCCCCTACACGGAAATAGGTAACGGAGGTATTCTGATAAACCGGAAAACCGTCCCTGGCCAGGAAGCGGGCCAGCTGTATCTTATTGGGGTAGATACGGCTGAGCTCCTCTATCTCTTCCTTATTATCGGGCAGACGGTTTTTTGCTTTTTCCTCGCTGTCACGCAGCTTTTCGTTATCAGAAAAATCTTTTCGCTCGCTGCCCCAGAAGAAATACAGGATAAACCCAAAGCCCGGCAGAGCCAGCAGTATCACTACCCAGAACTGCCTGTTATGATCGGTGTCGCTTACCAGCGCAAATACCAGCAGCGCCGAAAGGATTTCAATAAAGAAGTAGAACTGCCATGCGTACTGCTGTACCACTCTGGCCAGCACTATGATAAAAACAACCTGCAATATCAGTACGCCCAGCACGCTCCCTGCTCTGAAAAGTCCGTGGGACTTGGCCCGGCGCCTGTCAAAACGTTTTCGTTTCGGTACGCTCATATACAAACATCCGCAGCATCGAACACAGGACCTTCGGTACAGATCCTGGTATTGTTAACATGAGTATGATGATCTTCTTTTACGGTCTTAACGACGCAGCCCAGGCAGGCTCCCACTCCGCATGCCATGCGCTCCTCCAGAGAGATAAATGCTTTCATCCCCGTATCGGCTGCCAGCTGCTTGACCGCGCGCAGCATGGGCATGGGCCCGCAGGCACATGCAACATCTGCAAATATCATATTTTCGTTGAGAGCGTCGATCACCGTTCCCTTTGTGCCTATGCTGCCGTCCATGCTGGCTGCATAGGTATGGCAGATATCATCAAATTCCTTACGGAGGAAATCCTTTGAATCCGCATAGCCCAGAACGCTGATGCAGTTAACGCCTTCATCTGCCAGAGCCTTCGCCAGATAGAGCATGGGAGGAATGCCTATACCGCCGCCAAGCAGCAGGACTTTCTTTCCCTTCATGGCGCTTACATCATAGCCGTTGCCCAGCATGCCCAGAAGCTCTACTTTCTCTCCGGGCGCTTTTCTGCTGATGGCTGCAGTGCCTTCGCCTCCTGCCCTGAATACCAGACGCAGTCTGCTTTTGTCCTCGCTCACATCACAGATGGAAATGGGCCTCATCAGCATGTGGGCTCCGTCTCCCGGATATACGCCCACGAATTGTCCCGGTTTTGCTTCCGCAGCCATGCTGCTCTTAAGCCACAGATCAAAGATCCCCGGCGCTATCTCGTTAATGCCTGTTATCTCCGCGCTTTCTTTACGTTTCATAAGTGTCTCTCTTCCATAAATATATATAGGAATGATTTTATAGCTTTTTGGGCTTTTTTTCAATAAAAAAGAGCTCTGACATTGCTTTTTTTTACCGTTTATGTTAACCTAATGCGCGTGTAAAGGAGATAAAAGATGATACGTTTGATACTGATACTGCTGTTTGTTTTGCCTTTTCTGATAATCTCATTTATATTGCAGCCGCTGATGCTGCTGATAGGGCTTTTCAGCAAAAAGGCCCGCGACAGGGCCAGCCTGGGCATAGTAAACTGGGCTTTCCGCGTAGTCATCTTCCTTTCCGGCGCAAAAGTAAACGTTATAGGCGAAGAAAACGTGCCAAAGAACGAACCCGTACTCTACATATTAAATCACAACAGCTTCTTTGATATCATACTGACTTATCCCCGCGTACCCGGACTCTGCGGATATATCGCAAAGAAAGAACTGCTTAAATTCCTGACCCTGACCTGGTGGATGAAACTGCTCCACTGTGAATTCCTTGACCGCAAGGATCTGCGCAAGGGAATGAAGACCATAAATGATTCCGCCGATAAGATAAAGAACGGCATTTCGATGGCCATCTTCCCCGAAGGCACCAGAAACAAAGGCGAAGAGACGATGCTGCCCTTCCACGCCGGCAGCTTTAAGATAGCCGAAAAAAGCGACTGCAAGATAATCCCCGTGGTACTCAACAATACCGCCGCCATATTTGAGGATCATCTTCCTTTTATAAAAAAAGCATCCGTTACTCTGGAATACCTTCCGCCCATCGATGTGGCGCCTCTTGACCGCGACGAGCGCAAAGCCCTCCCCGACAAGGTAAGGGATATGATGATAGAGACTTACCTTAAGAATAAATGAGGACGCGGGGACGGTCCTGTTGTCCTCATGTCTTCATAATTCTCTTATTGCGTGGCGGTTTACGTGGCAGCAGATATTCACGCCCACGGGCAGGCCGGCAATATGCGTCGCATAAGTCTCAATGTTCACGGCAAAGGCCGTGGTGCTTCCGCCCAGACCGCCGGGACCTATATTACTCTCATTGATCAGCTTTAATATCTCTTCTTCCAGCTCACGCACATGAGGTTTGTCCGAACGCGTTTCGATATTGCGGGTAAGCGCTTTTTTTGCCAGAAGCGCACACTTTTCGAAGGTTCCGCCTATGCCCACGCCCACTACCATGGGAGGGCAGGCATTGGGACCGGCATCCTTAACCGCAGTAAGAACGGCATTTTTAATGCCATCCACTCCGTCTGCAGGCTTTAACATAAAGACCCTGCTCATGTTTTCGCTGCCAAAGCCCTTGGGCGCGATCGTTATCTTAAGTTTGTCCCCGCCGACCACGAAATAATGGATCACAGCAGGGGTATTGTCATTGGTATTTACTCTCTCGATAGGATCACCGACTACCGATTTGCGCAGATAGCCTTCCACATAACCGCGACGAACGCCTTCGTTTATCGCATCTTCCAGAGTTCCGCCGGTAATATGTACGTCCTGTCCCAGCTCTACGAATACCACAGCCATTCCCGTATCCTGGCAGATGGGGATCTGATCCTCACCGGCTATCTTAAGATTCTTCTGCAGCTGGCATAATATGCTGCGGCCCAGCTCGGAGGAATCTTCCTCTGCAGCCTTATCCAGGGCTGCCCTCATATCAGCAGACAGGCCGTAATTCGCCTCGATGCACATATCCCGTACTGCATTTATTATCTCTTCGGTTTTGATCTCTCTCATGTCTGTCCTCCCCAAAATATCCTGTGCGCAAGCCCCGGCTGCAAATCTATGTCAGATGCCCTGCGCATAAAAAGGGGACGGTCATCCCGTCCCCCTGAATAACTGTTTAAATCCTCAGCCTTCGACGCGGCGCTCGAATACGATAACAGTCTGTTTCTTGACTGACGAAAAGCCTGCCATCATAAGCTTTCCACCGCTGCCGATCTCCCTTGTGGTGATCGTTACTACACGGAATCCCTGTGCAGCATATCTGTTAAGAAGTGTCTGGAGTGATACATACTCCAGAAGGCTGCCGCCTGTCTTCTCATTATCAAGAAGTATTTCATCTACTACCTCAACCGCATATTCCATACGGCCGTTTGACATATTATCCAGCTTCTCGTTAACCTTCATCAGGTTATCAAGCACGCAGATCTCCATCAGGTTCTTTACATCTTCGGGCTCTGCCTCCAGAAGCAGGTCGTCCTCCATACGGCGGGTCTTGCGGATTCGCACGGTATCGGAATAAAGGCTGCTGGAAATGATCTTCTTTTTTGCCTCATCCATGTTCTGAACAGACTTGGAATAACCTTTATCTTCCAGATATTCCATGGCTATCTTCTGGATATTCTCCTCGGATTTCTCCAGACCGGTATCCACTATCTCTTCTATCTCGTTAACACTCGAAGTGGCTACGGAATTGCTCTTTCTGATCATATCGAACATGATCTGGTTGACGTCTATCATGGCCTTTACCTTCCCTTTTCTATTTTTCCACGTGCCCCCAAAAGCCTTAGGGTATAAAAGTACCCGCTTTTACTATCGTATCACATGGACCGGCCTTTTTCAAGAATTTTCTGTCGCTTCAGCCTCTTTTATGGCAGGTTTGGGCGCATGCTTTGCCTTGACTTTCTTTATCACGGATTTGATCACAGACTTTCCGATAAAGAATAACACTATCAGCACTACCGCCCAGACCAGGATATAAGGCAGATTCATCACTACGCCTATGCCAAAGTTCTGAAGGCCGCGGCCTATGTTATGCAGGCTGGAAGTAAAGCCGCTGCTCATCTTCTCCCATGCAGTCTGCTCAACGACCGGCGTCAGCTCCTCAACTTCACTTACGCTTATGGTAAGTGTCGCGTAATCCACCAGATTGTCGTATGTGCGCAGCTGGCTCTCCATGCTCTCTATCTGATAACGCACATCGGCAAGTCTGTTCTCGATGGTGATCAGATCCTCAACCGTCTCTGCCTTTGCCAGCATATCGATCAGGCTCTGCTCTTCGGTGCGGAGCGCATTTTTGTGGCTCTCCATGTCCACATAGGTAAGGGTAATATCCTGAACGTTCTGATTGCGGCTGATAACATTGGCTCTGCCGCCCACATCATTCAGGAACTGATCGAGTTTATCGGCCGGAATGCGCAGAGTGAAGTTGGCGCTTCTTCGAGATCCCCTTCCGTTATAGCTGCTGCCGTTATAGCTGTAGCTGTTCTCCACATATCCGCCCACTGTTGCCGCGCTGCTCTCAAGGAAAGCTACCAGATCATCAAACTCCTGTGTCTCAACCTCCATGTTGACATTTCTTATCAGCTTGCGGCTGCTGGAGGTCTGAACGCTTTCACCCACAGCAGGCTGGCCGGAGAATTCGGAAAAGCCCGCATCTGCCGCAGAGTCTGCCATTTCTTCATCCCAGGCCATCTGAGGCGCTCCCACCTCTACTGCAGCATTGGTGGCATAAGATGCAGAGTAAAAATCCGCATCACCTCCTACGGCGTATGCCGCTTCTTTAGTAGCGTTTCGACTTCCGCCACACGCGGTAAGCAACATGATACCTGCAAGTACAGGCGCAAACCATAATCTCTTCTTCATAATTATCTCCCTCCGTTTATGATCCCGCTTCCGGGATGATCATCTGTGTCCTATGATCCATATACGGATGGAAGATGCTGTATTTATGGATAAAAAAAACAGGAAATCTCCTGTTTTTTTTATTAGTATCCGGAATATCTTCCGCTCTATTCAATCCTATAATTTCGCAAACCTTCCTACTTCCCGGTTGAGCGCGTTGCAGATATCCTGATTTGTGCTTACCAGCGTATTTACATCTGCGATATTGTCGCTGATCTCGCCGGCGCTGTTTTCCGCCGCATGGATAGCATCCGCCGATACTCCCACAGATTCACTTATCGCATTCATCGCCCTGTTCATGGTAACCATGGCGCTGTCCAGCTCGGTGGTACTGTTCAGCAGTCCGGTAAGCACCTCATTAAAGTGCTTTGCGCTCTGCTCATATTTATCGCCGGTCTGCACGTAAGCATCATAATCCGCCAGCACCACGGTATTGATAAACTCTATAACGGCCGTAGCATTTTCGGAAAGCTCCTTAACCGCAGAGGTCACGTTGTTGCTTATGCCCTGGATATCGGCAGCAATCTTGCTGCTGTCTTCAGCCAGCTTGCTTATCTCTCCGGCCACTACCGCAAAGCCTCTGCCGGCTTCGCCTGCTCTGGCCGCTTCTATGCTGGCGTTGAGCGAGAGCAGATTTGTTTCGGAAGCGATATCAAGTATATTTTCGGTAAGCTCACCAATTCGGCTTACCTGCGCGGAATTCTTAACCGAGCGTATCAGCACCTCGTTAAGCTCCTCTATGCGCTTGCCGGTCTTATTCTTCTTTTCGTCCGCTTCACGCTGTATCTGATCCGCCTGCTTCATAACATCCGCAGCAAACCCGCTGCCCTCTTTTGTCAGCCTGCCCATGTTATTTACGGAATCCCGCACGCCGTTAAGTTTTTGAGAGATATCGTCAGTGGTTTCCGTCACGCTCTGTATCGATGCGGTAACCTGATCCATGGCATTATTGGATCTTTCCACGCTTCCGTTGGCCTCGTTCATCCTCACGCTTATCGCGCCGGAAGTTTCCTTTAAGCTGTCCGCATTATCCTTAAGCTGCTGCATAATGGTCTGCAGGGTCTCAA
The DNA here is from genome assembly GCA_902787595.1 of uncultured Lachnospiraceae bacterium. Next base: position 813 of record CADAHD010000058.1, on the reverse strand, counting down.
CAAATTCATTGATGCCTTCAACTACGCTTCCGATCTCATTATCGGAACGCACGCTGATACGGCGGCTCAGGTCGCCCTTCTGCTGACGTATATCTTCTATTATCGAATCCAGTTCAACCGCTGTCCTGCGAAGAGGCGCAGTCACCACCTTAAGGATGATCACTATGGAAACGATCATGACCACCACAAACGCTATGATACCGGAGATCGTTACATTTCTGCTGGAGCTTATCATAGAGCTCGATCTGTCCATCTCCTGCTTCTGTATATCATTTATCAGTCTGCTCAGGTCTTTGTTGCTCTTTTCCAGCTCTGCCTTGGGAGCGGCCAGCTCTTCGATGGACATATTAAACGCCAGCTGCCTGTTTATTTCGGAAGCAACTATGCACTTATCGCACACTTCGGTATAGCTTAAAAGGCTGGCTTCCATATGAGCTATGATCTCCTCATAACCAACGGCGCCCTCGGCTTCCATGGTTTTGCGCAGATCCTCCAGCAGAGCTCCCAGCTCGCTCTTTACTTTATTATACTGATCCAGAGAATCCTGTCTGACACCGTCATCAGCAGCCAGAATAGCCGTTACCAGATGGCGCTGCATTTCAGAAGTGGATACTTTCAGGGCAGCCTGTTTATCGGCAAAAATGATCAGGGACTGTGAAATCTGGGAATTTGCCTGCTGTGTGCTGTGGCTTTGAACAATACTGTAGATACCCGTCCCCAGGTATACCAGCAGCAAAAGCAGAAAACAGACGCCCGTAACAAAATTGATGCGTTTTACAAAAGATACCTTGTTCTTCATAAGCCTAACCCCCT
>CADAHD010000057.1 GCA_902787595.1 uncultured Lachnospiraceae bacterium | reverse complement strand
TGTCCTTTGCAACTTCCTTGATCGTTGCAGGATCGATATTAGGCACAAGTTTGCTCTGAAACTCCTTAAAATCCTTATCTTCCTGCGCTTTAAGACTGTTTAAAACCGTCATATTCCCCCCCCGGATCACACACCCCTTATAAAGAACACAGGGGGCTGGTCCCCCCTGTGTCATCTTTGACATGCTATATATTCAGATCATCCGCGTATGTCCATTACATAGATCTTGAGATGTATCTTTCCACCGGCGCGATTAGCCTCGAAGTCGCCAACGATACGGTCAACGACAGGCTGTATCTCCACATCGCCCGAATAAGGAAGCGCCAGCAGCATCTGTCTGTTTGAATAGCGCGCGCAGACATCGCTTCGTCTCAGAGTACTGAAGAGCGTACGGTCAAGCGCTGCTATCGCCTTCTCCATCTCTTCTGCGGAAGGCAGATATCCCTCTTCTGGAAGCAGATTAAGGAGCAGGGCCTCCAGTTTGATCTCGCCACGCTCGGCCTGACGGCAGAGATAATTGAATACATACTGGAAAGCGTAATAATCCAGAGCATAAGCGCCCTTTTCAACATCTGTTCTGCGCATCTTATCAACCAGTTCTTCAAGGCTCGCTATGCCGCCCTTATCGGAAGTGCTCTGTGTACTGAAGAAATGATAGGAGTTCTTACCATTCTGCTTAACATGATAAAGAGCTTTATCAGCCGCATTATAAAGCAGAGGAAGATTATCGCCGTCCTCGGGATTCATGGCTATCCTTATCCTTTACCTTGTCAACATAGATCAGGAAGCAGTCGCCGCCGATCCTGCAGAGTACGTCTTCCGAATCGGTATACATCTTTATGGTATCTGCCAGAGACTTGATAACATTATCACCGGCTGTCATACCGAAATTATTATTTACTGCCTTTAAGTTATCGACGCCAAACAGGATCAGGGTTCCCTGGCTGCCTGCCTGTATCTTGCTGTCGATAAGTCCCCAGCCCGATTCGGCATTCATAACGCCTGTCATTGAATCCAGCTGGCGGTAATCCTTTGTTCCTACTGAATCATTTGCGAAACGGCCGGATCTTTCAAGATTAAGGAACACCTGCTCCATTCTTATCTGCAGATCGCTGGGAACGAAAGGTTTGATGATATAATCCAATGCTCCCACTTCTTTGCACTTACGCTGTATCTCTTCATCTATAGCTCCTGTAAGTATAACAAGAGGGATATCCTGGGTCCTGGGATCGGACTGAATACGTCTGATAAGCTCAAATCCGTCCATGAACGGCATATTCACATCCAGAAGAAGAAGATCGGGGATCGTTGTTTCAAGAAACTTAATGGCATTCGGCCCCGTGCTGCAGGTCGAAAGTTTGTACAGATCACCAAGTGCTATCTTGGCGCAATTAATGCTTGTTCTGTCATCATCAATGATCAAAATGTGTTTCATATATTTCTTTCTCCTTCCGGATATAAAATTATAGAAATATTATATCTTTTGAAAACGCTTTTAGCAAGTATCTTTCCCCCCAAAAAAGCCCTGCTTGATTTAGCATTTCCGTTGATGTATCATATTGACCGTATTATTACGTTATTTCCTAAAGGGAGGGAGAGTTTATGAAAAAGAGAATGTTGTTTCTTGGCAGCCTTTTAATGAGCGGCATGCTTGTTTTAGGCGGATGTGACGGTGCCAAAGATCAGCCCGGAAAAGAAGTCACAACTGAGGAAGATAACAGCGAAAAAGAAGAAGCAAAAGAAGAAGCTAAGGATGAGGTCAAAGAAGAAGCTAAGGAAGAAACGCCGACTCCTGTTGTTACCGAAGAAGAAAATCCTGCCGGATCAAATGAAGAAGAACCGGTAGAAGAAACCAGCGATGAGCTTCTTGCCATGATCTATGAGCAGTATTACGATATCGTATCCGGTCTGGATGACAAATGGGATAAGTTTATGTTTGTTTATTTTGACAATGACGATATACCGGATATTGTTGTTTCAAGCTCAACACCCGGTCTGAATGATCTGGATGAATATCAGATCATCACCCGCAGCAAAGCCGGTGCCGAAGTTAACGATGACCTGAGAGATGGCGTTGCCAGCGCGGGCGGCTACAGAGGCCAGCTTTATTATGTCCCCGGAAAAGGGATACTGTATGAGCGTACCACTAACGCTCCTTTAAACAACCCGGCCGATTATGTATATCTGCTTGATGACGGTCATCTCACCCTGTATGCTACAGGCCGCACAGAGGTCACCGATGATTATACCGGTCCCGATGATACGGAAAATATGATCTGGTACTGGAATGATGAGGAAGTAAGCGCTGATGAATATGAGAAAAAGCTGAAAGCCGAAACCGAGAATCTCTCCGGTGACGCCCTGTCATCTCTGTTCTATGTTGACAAGGAGTCCATGTTAAACAGATTGGAAAAAACGATCAATTAAACCGTAAAACATTTTTAGATCCAAAGACTGCAGGCTTTCCGTAAGTATTCGATAAGCCTGCAGTCTTTTGATTTTCTGAGCCTGCTAACGCCTTTGCAGCACTAAAAGGTGGGAAGATCGTCTTGTGACCCGTGGTTTTTCCGTGGTTTTTGGATTCAGAATTTTTCTTCCATCTGAGCGTAGATCTGTTTGAGCCGCGAATCACTCAGATCCGTCTCATTCAGTATGGTATAACGGTCTGCGCGTGTAGCTGCCGCGCCCTGCCAGGCTTTGATAAATATCTCCTCACTCACTTTATTCAAAGAAGGCTTAATGGGTATGCCATATTGTTTTATTATCTTCTCAACTTTGGCTGTATCTCTGCCCTGGAATATGCAGGCCGGATACGAACCCATAGCCGTGGCTATGCCGTGCGGAACATTAACGTGATCTGCAAAATCCTCTTCCAGCGCATGGCAGAAAAGATGCTCCGAGCCGCTGCTTGGTCTGGAATTGCCGGCTATCTCCATTGCCAGTCCCCCCATTACCAGAGCATTTGTAAGACGCCTTATAAAGTCTGTACTTTTAAGCTCCATGTTATCGCAGTACAATACGGAATCAAATGCCATGCCGGATATCATATATGCAAAGTCATCCACGATATCTCCGTTTTTTTCACGTGCAAGCTTCCAGTCATATAAAGCGGTATATTTAGACACCGTATCCCCTATGCCGGCCAAAAGCTGACGCTCGGGCGCGCTCTTTACAACATCCACATCTATGATTATGGCATCGGGTATCGTACACTTAAAGCTCTTTCGCGCCCTGCCTTCCGTCCCTAAAACCGCCACCGGAGAAGCAAGCGAATCATTTGATAAGGTTGTCGGAAGCGATATCAGCTGTGATCTGGAAACGAAAGCCGCAAACTTCGCCAGATCCAGAACCGTGCCTCCGCCAAAGCCGATGACCAGACTGTAATCATTCATTGTTATATATTTAGCCAGTGATACCGCGCTGTCATAATCAGCCTTTTGTATCAGATACAGTTCGCTGCGCGGAAAATCATGCATTATCTCATCCAGGATCCCCTGAAATAAGCCCTTAAGATTCTCTTCGGTCACCAAAATGGTCTTTGCATTTCTGATCCTGGGAAATATATCGCTCATCGCCCCCGGGATATCATTAAATACGCCTTCGTCAACTGCAAGATGATACGGAAGTCTGAATCTGTTCATAATAGCTCCTTTTTGTGTTATAATCATGATATGGAGAAAAAAGCATTTAACAACGCATTGTCAAATATGAGTTTTGATATGGCCGCCAGAGGGGCTATCCGCCATTTACATGATTCGGGGCTGTCCCCGAAAGAGATAGCTGAAAATCTATCTTATCCCTTAAGTATATCCCGCATCGAACAGGAGCTTCTCGAATATGAAAAGGAGAAAAACTCTCCCGATGCGGAATATGAATTTGTCAAAACCTTTGATTCTTACGGCCGCCCTTCCTTCAGAAAGGTCCGCCGCAGCGATCACTCCTGAATCAGCTGCTTCGCATACAAGGTAAATTCCTTATCCCATACGGCATAAGCATCATATGTCTCATGCACCAGTTTGTCACTGCAGAACGCAGGAGGCAGTGCGCTTCCGCCGTCCTTCAACGGCGTGTTGATATCCACATATCCAAAGCCGTTATCTTCTGCCATCTCCTTTAATGTTTCGTTAAGAAGATCCACATTGGCATTGGTCAGATTATTCTTTGATGCGCCCGGATAAAGCGGCGTCATGCTGATAAGATTGATCTCGATCCCGGGATTTTCTTCCAGGATGCGCTGAGTAAGATCAAATATACCTTTAGCAGTGTTTTCAACACTCCAGCAGATCAGATCATTGGTCCCCAGCATAATGAACACACGATCAACTTCCATGCTGGATACGCTCTTCCATACAGGCTGCTTCACGCCACGAAAAAGCGGATGAAGATTACTGTTTTCCTTAAGGGCATGGAAAGTCGCGTAACTGTTGGTAGCGAGGAAAAAGGCTCCGGATGCCAGCGAATCATAATAATTCACATACATCTTGTAACCGGTCATCACCGAATCGCCTATAAATACGGATCTTGAATAATAATCATGTATGTCATTGTCGCTGACTACAGCCTTTTTAACTATTTTATTATTGGAAATCGCATTGCCCGTTTCTTTCTTTTCCGCTGCTGCGATCTCACGTTCCCTGGTCGGGAAACGTCCCTCTTCCCTGCCGTAGGTTCTGTAGTGTTTATATAATAAAAATGTATCATGTGTATCCAGTACAGTCACTACATCCGGATACTTTTCTGCATAATATTCACTGTCAAAGATCACTCCATCCGGCATTTCCTCCGGCTCTGAATATACAGGTACCGCCACAGAAAGAATACCTATCATCATCGCTGCTGCGACGGGTCTTATAAATTTTTTCATTTCTCCACCTTCGTCTCAATATCTTGGGGTCAACCCTCAAGTATTTTACCAGATATCGTAGAAAAATGCATCAAAAATATTAAACAAATTGTAAATAAATTATGAATAAGCGAAAGCTCACGCTCCTACAGGGATCTTTGCCTTAAGTACCAGCTCATTCAGTATCCTGTCCGTATCCTCTTTCCTGATCTTCGCCTCGGGAGTGAGCGTAAGTCTGTGATGAAGAACATTAACAGCTACGGCTTTTACATCATCCGGTTTCACAAAATCCCTGCCCTGGATATAGGCTTTTGCCTGGGATGCCCTTATCAGCGAAAGCATGGCTCTGGGGCTTGCTCCGGATACAAAGTTCTTTTCCTCGCGGCTCAGCTTTACTATATCTCTTATATAGCTGATGACTCCGTCGCTTAAATGCACTTCTTTCGTCTCCTTCATCATCTGAAGGATGTCATCGGTACCGCACACGCTCTTTGCTTCCGTCACTGTCCTGCCTTCCAGGAAATTCTTTGCCAGCCTCAATTCTTCCGCCTCATCAGGATAGCCAATGGACAGTCTCATCATAAAACGATCCATCTGCGCCTCAGGCAATGGATAAGTGCCAAGAAATTCCACAGGGTTCTGTGTTGCGATCACCAGAAAAGGCTCCGGCAGCGGATAGGTTTTTCCATCCACGCTGACCTGTCCTTCAGCCATAGCCTCCAGGAGACTGGACTGTGTCCTGGGAGAAGTACGGTTTATCTCATCAGCAAGTATGATCTGATGCATAACCGCGCCTTCCCTGTAGCTGAATTCACCGGTCTTCATATTATAAACTGAGGCCCCTGTTACATCACCCGGCAGAGTATCCGGCGTAAACTGTATGCGTCCGAAATCGCAGTCTATGGACTTTGCAAGTATCCTGGCAAGAGTTGTTTTGCCCACGCCCGGAACATCTTCCATCAGGATATGCCCCCCTGCCAGCAGACAGATCAGCACATTTTCCGCCACGCTCTCCTTTCCCACAAAATAATCATGGAACTGAGTCTTTAAGCTGATGATCTTTTCATTGGCCATTGCTCTGTCTCCTTTATTCTTCGTAAACCCAGTCCTCTTCGAGGACTATCATCTCGAGATGATCAAAATCTATACTTTCAATATAGTTATCCGCATTAAAGCGGCAGCGGGAAAACTTCTTGAAATCTTTGATATTCTTATCCAGCCAGATGGGGACCGAAAGATTAAATGCCTCCGAAGCCTGCTCCAGAGCATCAAAGACCCTTCTGGTACGGCTGCCTTCAAAAACTTCCACGGTCAGCTCCTCTTTGAGCCGCGCATCTTTCCATATCTTAAACCATAAACGCATAAATCTATTCCCTTTTAAACTTGATCGGTCGCCCCGATGATAACATAAAACAACAGCAGCCGCAAGGCAGCGCCGGCCCGTCAGTAACATCCGCCGGGCATCATTAAAAGATAATGAATCCTAGATCCTCATCCCTCCAAGCCTGACAAGGATGCACCTGATTTTTCCCTTTCTCAGTTTTATCAAACGGAAAAGACCGTCTGTATCTTTAGCGACGCTGTCCAGGTCCTCCTGCGATGTCTTATACCTGCTATAAAGCAGACGCTCATATCTTTCTATAAAGCTCAGACACGTCCCCGCAAAAAGCTCCTCATCTTTTTCAGCCTCATCTTCGGTTTCATAAAGCCCGGTAAAGACCCTGATCCCGAATTCCTGCAGCGTTTCGCCCTGCTCGGTTTTAAATCCCAGTATCCGCAGCAGCCGCAGACAATATCTGCAGTTTACCTTCAGTTTTTCTTCAACGCTCATCTTTTCATATCTGCTTTTTTGTACCAGACGATCGAGCAATATGAACACCAATAAAAACAGTATCATCAATGCAAGAGGGATCAGTATCCTGCGCAGATCAAAATCCGCTATTGCCCCTTCATCTTCCTGAGCAATGATAACTGTTTCTTCACCATCTTTGCCTTCATCAAAATGAGATCTGTCTTCAAATGCTGTCGTGCTTTCACGGTTCATAAAATTCCACTGCGTGTCAAAAGCCATATAAGGAGTAGGTTCAAAAGGTATCCAGCCTACATTTTTAATATAAACTTCCGGCCATGCATGGGACATCGACGACATTACCCTTATAGGCTGTGAAGCAGTAGCCGGCACCCTGAACCCCTGCACATAGCGCGCCGGGATCCCCATTGATCGGGCCATGATCACAAAAGCCGTAGCATAATATGTGCAATAACCCTTCCGGGTTTCAAAAAGCAGTCTGTCCAGGAATTCTTCTTCGCTGTCGATCTCCACAGGAAGGTCTCCCGGCTTTAACGTATATTCAAAACCTCTGAGAGCTTCTTCTATGCATTTTAACTTTTCCATATCACTGTCTGCATCCGCAAACAGTTCTTCCATATATTCCTCCGCAGCCGGGGAAATATGCGTTTCGGGAAGATAATACTCATACATCCTGTCAACATAAGCCAGGTAATCCTCATAGGTCATCGCTTCAATATTCTCATTCGGATAAATATGAAGAGTACTGTCCCACGCTTCCCTGTCCATAGGCTCTGCTTCATCAGCATAAGACCAGAACCCCTCATTCTGATCATTTGTCCTTATATATGTTAAAAGATACTTTGTTCCGAAGCCAAGATTCTTTGCGGCCTTCAGATCCGCTCCACACTGGGTATATACTTCCTTTTCATTTTCGGCTTTTAACCTGAGCAGCTTGGAAGGCGCAAAAAAATATGCCGTATTAAAATCACTGTATTCTATATATAATTGTACTCGCTTATAATAATCCATATTATAATCCCGGTCATATAGCATGATGGAACCGACCGTCTCCATTGAATCTATAAGCCTGTCTTCATTTACTTCTTCATATGTCTTTTTCCACTCACGCCCGTCAAAGGAATCCAGTATGATCCCCGACAGATATACGCCCGAACCTGTACCTCTGTCCGTGCTTATCTGCATCAGTTCTTTTTCCTTATCAAAAACATCACCGAAATAACTGCCGCTGTCGTTGAAACCGATAACAGCGCCATAATCTTCATCTTTGCCGTGAAAAAACCTGGCAGCATATCTTACCCCTTCATAAATACGCTGCGCGACCTGCTTTACTATATGCCAGTCATAAGGTTTTTCGGAAACCGGCATCAGGAATACTATAATAGCCAATAATATCGCAAACGGCGATACTGAAACCAGATGCCCCTTCGCATCCGTATAACCGCTCTTTTTCCAATATCTCTGTATCAGATCGATAATACAAAGAAGTATGATAAAAAACGAAGGCGCTGTCAGCGTTTTTTCAAACACAGTGCCTGAGACCATAAAATAGATCAGGGCAGCAGTCAGTACGGCCGAAGCTGCCAGTCTGATCTTAAATTCCGCAGAAATGATCATGCCCAGCAAAAAAGCCGCCGCTACGATCCCCAGACAACATAACACCCAAAGATTATCCTGTACGAATTCCGCCCTTTCTTCGGCATCCTTTAGCAGCAGCATCCCCAATGAAAGCGCCAGGATAATACCGGGCGCCACCGCTTTATACCGCCCTTTGAGATGCTTTATGCAAAAACCGCAGATCACAAGAACGGCCGCCATCAGATAATAGATGATGCTCTTTTCGGGCATGCCTATATAGGGCGCCGCTCCAAACACCGCAATAATACAGACGGGGATTATATAAATGATGTCATAAAGAAGGCTCATCATATGCCCGCCCCCTTCAGATCATCTTCCGTTCCTATCCTGATGATCTTAACTCCGTTATTATCCTCTTCAGGTATGGCAGCGGTATCGTCGCTAACTATGCATATCAGTGTAAATACATTGTTCTCCCTGAGCATCCTTACGGTCTCGGCAGCAGCCGCGCTCCATTCATGCAATACCAGAAAAGCGCTGCGTCTTGTAAACATTCCTTTCTGTTCACAGGCGCCGATCAGCATTTTTTCCTCATCCGACTCTTTCGAAAAGGAAACTGAAGACATCTTTTCATAAAAGCCCTCAAAGCCGTCAACTCCCTCCGTGATCTCTTCATGCAAAGCACTATCCATGTAGTAAAGGGTATGCACATTTATATTTTTTCTTACAAAGAAATAGGTCAGAGCTATGGTCAGTTCGAGCATCTTGTTTTCAAGCGGGAGATATTCTGCCATCTCATCGCTAACCCTCCTGCTTCCCATCAGTATGGTCACTCCCTCGCGTTCCTGTGCTGTCATTTTTCTGACCAGAAGTTCACCGCTTCTTGCGCTCGCTTTCCAGTGGACCTGTCTCACATCATCTCCTGCCTGATATTTTCTGACCAGTATATCGGGCTCTATGGGATTGACCATACTGTTTTTAAACATGGTCTGAGAAAGGTCAAGACTTTTTATCTCCGAAAGATCTATAAGATCGGGACGCACATATACTCTCTGCGTTTCCTTGTTATGATATCTTATCCTGAACAGACGCAGAAAATCCGTGATCTCCACATTTTTGATGCCGACTTCATATTCGCCGCGGTATTTGCATACCAGCTGTGTATTCTTCTTTATCCCCTTCCCGGGAAGAAGCTCATACTCTGTGTCATCGTCAAGACCGCTGATATCGGAAAAGCTGCTGAAAAAACGGACCTTAATGCTGCAAAAGCCAAAATGGTACTCATTCTTCAGAGTAAAATAAAAAGGTTCCATATGCCCCGCAACAAGACGCTTATTCCCTATCTGCTGATAAATATGAAAAAAGAAATAAACAAATAAAAGATATAAAAGCAAAACAAACGGCAGGAAGGTAAGCATATAAAAGATACCGTAACTTACCGCCCCGCCAAAAAAGCTTATCCCTGCCAGACTTAAGATCCACAGGATAGCATAAATTATACGATTACGTTTCATTCCTGTCCAAACGACTCGGTCACACCATTTATGAAATAATCTCCGCGGCTCCCCGAATCAATATATTTATTCTTGTCCGCAAAAGTACTGGTTCTTCCGGATTCATTGCGCAGTCTGACGGTAAGTACGCAGTTGGAAATATTTAATGTACCGTCTCCCACCAATCCTCCGTATGCATATGCCTCGACTCCGCTTCCTGTATAATGGAAGGAAATGCGGTCAAAGAAAACATCGGATTCTCCAAACAGACAGCCTGCGCAGCTGGCTCTCTCGGCACGCAGGTCAAGATTGCTGCCTATCTCGGTGAAACGCACTTTAGCTTTTTTGCCATTGATGCTTCCTGCAACCACCATGGCTCTTCCGCTTCCGAACAGATGCACAAATACATTCTTGATAAGCACATCGGCATTCCCGTTAAAGGAACCTATGCCGCAGGCTTCATTGCAGGAAAATGTGAGGTCCAGCTCACACTGGGTAATGGCAATATTGCAGTCTTTATCGTATGTTCCGAAACCGACAGCCCTGCCCCCGTTAAGCTGCATCACATATCTTCCGTGAGTGATGACAATATCGGTTGAACCAAAAGCGCCGATGCCTACGCCTTTATCTCCAAAGGCATCCATCATTATGGCACCGGTCTGATAGAATTCTATCCTTCCGGAATCACCGTAAGCGCAGCCTATGCCGCAGAAGTTATCATTCTTAACCTGTATATTAAGATCGCCTTCACCAAGAAGCGTGAGCGTGGCTCCGGCCGCAACATTGATGCCGCCACCGCTGAGTATATTCTCACCTATCAAAAGCAGAGTAACCTTTGCTCCGGATTCTATATCTATGATGGGCGTATGCTTGGGACTGCCCAGATATACATGCTCCAAAGTGATCTGGCCTTCGTACCCCGACTTTATCTCTATCCTGAGGTCTGCTCTCTGACCGGGGGTACCGCTTAGTACATAATCTCTGTATGTGGCCTCTCCTGCCTGTGT
>CADAHD010000056.1 GCA_902787595.1 uncultured Lachnospiraceae bacterium | reverse complement strand
GCAAACCTTCAGGACTATGTAAAGGAAGCCGATAATATAATGTACAAGATCAAACAGGAAGTGCATGCCAGGGACGGTCAGCCCAGAGGATAAAAATCTTGAAAAAAATGCTTGACGTATAGTTTTGCATGTGCTATCATAGATGCTGTTCCGCTAATCCAGACGGAACAGCATTTTTTAAACCAAGGGCAGAAATGCCGCATAAAACATCAGACCCGTAAGGGCGATTCAATTGATTGACGGGCAATACGCCTGCATTATTAAAAGGTATAGTGTAATTCTAACACTTATTTAAAATCCACAATTTAGTTTAGGAATCGGTATTGGTATTGGAACGCGTTGACAGGGGTATTTTGCGCTTTTTTCGCAAAATCCGCCGCAGGGTGGTCTTTACACTTTTCGACCCGTCCCGAGAGCCATATGGCGATCGGCGGCGCGGAACCGAAGAGTATGTTTCATGACCTCCATGAACGCGTTGCCGGAAAATTTCCGGACGATTCCTTGAAAATTGCATATGGAATAGGAGCAAAGCCCTTCCCGGGGAAGCAGCGGCCGGTCACCGCTGCCAAGTATCGCGACGACCTGCCTAAGCGGCAGCGAGCGCACAGGAAAGGAGTGTCGCGACGACCTGTCTGAGTGACAGTGAGCGTACAGGGGAGGACAACCACACAGCAGCTTTATCAAATTTGCCGGCCGGGATAAGCGCATATGAGCGCAGGCGGCCGGCAACATGGAAACCGTAAAATATTGATCCAAAATTAAGGAGGATAAGCGCTATGTTAAGAATTAATTACACTAACCCGTTAACCAGACAGTATCAGTATGAGTACGCAATGTACAAGATAGTGTCTGAAATGTTTGCAGGAGTGGAGTGCCGCTCCCTTGCGATAGACCAGCTCAGGCTTTACTACGCCGATCTGGTAAAGGAGAGCAGATCGGACAGCAATAAGGAAAAGTACTCCTACGCTAAGCAGAGAGAAGTAGACGCCGTAGTGCAGAGCATGGTGGAGCGTGATGTAAAGAGCCGCATCGAATTCCCCCAGATGAACATCTGCAGGGCAGAAGTGAGGATCCGCAAGGATAAGAACGGCTGCCACAGCTTCAGCTTTACCGACGGTATATACTCCTTCACACTGCGCATGGAATCGCCCACTAAAAAGAGAAAGGGCAGGATACTGGTGAACAGCCGGAAAATCTCCGGCTTGAAACCCGAAAAGGGCAATATAAGTGAAAAGAAAAACGCGCGTCTTTGCGCCTGAGTAAAGAAAGGAGAATGGCCATGAATGGATGTATCTTACACGAATCATCGAGAGGTATCGATTCCTTCTCTCCCGAAAGCAGCCTGCTTCGCAAGAGGATCCTCTTCTTCACCGAAGAGGTGAATGCTGCCAGCAGCAACCAGCTGATAGAGTATCTTCTGCATCTGGACGTGGAGGAGCCCGGAGAGGAGATCACCCTGTGCATCAACAGCCCCGGGGGTGAAGTGGTCAGCGGACTGGCCGTCTATGACACCATCCGCATGTTAAAGAGCCCCGTCCGCACCGTATGTATAGGCACTGCAGCCAGCATGGGATCGATACTTTTCCTGGCAGGCGAAAAACGCGAGATGCTGCCCCATACCAAGATCATGATCCACGATCCCCTGATCGCCGGACTCAGCGGCAGCAAGAGGGCGCTCGAGCTTGAGAAAGAAGCGGCGCAGCTTATGGAGACCAGGGCTGTTACGGCGGGGATCATCGCCGAGCGCTGCGGCAGGAAGCTTGAAGAGGTCTATGAAAAGACGAAGGAAGACTGCTATCTGACAGCTCAGGAAGCTATCGACTTCGGCATCGCCACAGGGATCGCGGAAGCGATCCTGTGAGCGGGGAACCTGTTAACCGTTAACCTTCAGATAAAAAGGAGAAAAGCTATGAAGAATTTTGAGAGCAAGGCAGAAGGCAACAGATCATCCTATCGCATACTTGCGAAGGGATTGAAACACTCCGAAAACAGCAGGGAGACCGGTCTTAACAATAACATACTGGTCACCGGCATATCGGGCTGCGGCAAAACCGGTTCATATGTGGAGCCCAATATGTACAGCACCGGCGGAAGCCTGGTGGTCGTGGATACAAAGGGACTGCTTCATCGCAGACATCGCAGGGAGCTGGAGAGAAGGGGCTACAAGACGCTGCTCTTTGATTTTGTAAATCCTGAGAATTCTTCGCCCTACAACCCTCTGGATTCGGTGGCCCGTTACAAAAAGAAGATCAGAAACGTCATCTTTCCGGGCATCTATGATGAAGACGGTGAGGAGGTGCTGGCGCCTGATGTACATGAGGTCACTGTTGATTCGTACAGACAGCAGGATCTGCAGCGCATAGCAAGTCTGCTTATTCCCAAGGACAGGCACGAAAAGGATCCCTTCTGGCCGGAATCCGCGCAGATGGTGCTGGTAAGCCTTATGGCTTATGTGCTTGAGGTCCTGCCCAAAGCTGAACAGCATTTCGGTTCGGTGGTAAGGCTCTTCCGCCAGATGGCAGCCGAGGTTACTGCGATGAACAACAGCAGGGAAAAGGATAAGGAAGTATCCTTCTTTGCTGCGCTTGAAGAAGAAGATCCGGACAGCTTTGCAGTCAGAAAGTATCACATGTATGCGCCCAACTTTCCTGCGGAGAAGTGCTGGGCTTCCATAGTACAGTTTGTTGCAAACGGCCTTGAGATCTTTGACTATGATGAGAACCGCGAGATGCTCTGCATGCCCGGATACGATCTGGCAGCATGCGGGCGCGAAAAGACGGCGATCTTCGTGAATGTAAGCGATACCGACCGCTCTATGGATGGTATAGTAAATGTGTTTTATACACAGCTTTTCCAGAGCCTTTGCAGGGAGGCGGACAGCCAGCCTGACGGCCGCCTGAAGATGCCCGTGCATATCATGCTCGACGATTTTGCCGCAAATGTATATATACCTGACTTTGATAAGATAGTGTCCGTGATCCGTTCCCGTGAGATAAGCGTGAGTATCATGCTGCAGTCCATCAGCCAGCTTAACGGCATGTATAATGAAGGGCAGGCGTCTACGATCATCAATAACTGCGATACCATGCTCTATATGGGCGGACAGGATGTGGATACTGCCAGATTCTTTGCCGAGAAGGCCGGTAAACTTCCCGAGAGCATCCTGAAGCTGGATCTTAAGCATGAGTGGCTTTTTACCCGCGGACAGAACGCCCAGCTGGTGGAGAAGATCCCGCCTTATTCGATGAGTCCTGATGATATCGACAATTACTGATGTATCCGGCATATAAGGAGGTGAGGTTAATGGAGCGCAGAAGTCTTGATGAGATATTGGCAAATGTAAAGACCGGTCGGGCGATAAGCCCGGCCGGGATCATTAATGCGGCTAAGAACTTAATGTATACTCCGGTGAGGGAGCTGACAAATGAGGTCTTTAATGATGGTGAGGATCCCTGTTGGGTTGGGGAATACGCTAAAATATCCGGAATTGGTGACGTTTCCCGCACATATGTCGAATCCCTTATGAGTATCAGGAAAGAATTTGAACGCGGATATGTGACGTCCTCACTTTACATGCTTCTTTCTGCATTGAAGATGGGAGGGAGCAAAACCGTCAGGATGTGGATGAAGATCAGCATTGAAGATGTTATGAAGGTGGCCGGTCTGGAGACATACTTTGACACCTGGTTAAAAGAAGACGTCCGGCTCTGGGAGGAGAACGAGGGCGTGGCGCCAAATATAGGAAACCTCATGGAGATATGCTTTTACAGTTTTGGCAAGGAGTGTAATGAGGAACAGTATGTTCTTCCGGTAGGGGAGCAAAAAGAATATCTGTTTAAGGAAAACCATGTAACAACCCCTTTTATCAGGTATGAAGAGGATGTCAGTCTTTGGATGGCCGGTGAGAACGTAAGAGAACATTTTTGCAGAAACTACACCTGTCTTGTATGTGAATGGGTCTGGCTGCTCATGCATTATGCGCCGCTGGCTATCCTCAATAAAAAATGCAAAAATTAATGTAAATATCATCTTTGTGTGGTAAAATCGGAGTAGCGCTTGCTAAGGAGGATAGTCTCTGATGGGCAAAGGGGAAATTCTTAATGATGGAAGCTTTTTCCTTTATTACTCGAGTATTGCCACTATACTGATAGATGTTTTAGCTCTTTTGTATCTTGTGGGGATCATAGTCTGCACAAGAGCATATCGCAAGAGAGGGCGTCTGTCTGATAAGATATTTTTTGCAGGACTCATTCTTAATATCGCTCTGGCTGTATCCGATGCAATGATCATATGTTGCTGCGGATACACGGCGGCCGGGGTGATGTTCTTCGGCAGTGTCCAGATGGTGCTCCATACTGTCATGGGCTTTATCACGGTTCTGTATCTGAGCAGTTTTCTGCCTTCGGGAGAAACGAGAATAAAGAAGCTGTATAAGCTGTATGTGATACCGGTACTGGCTATGGCAGTACTGGTTGTGATCAATCTGTTTACCAATATATTATTTTTTGCGGATGTGGAACAGGATTACGTATATGCGGAGGGATCCGACTTGCTCTACTGTTTCCTGGGCGTATATGTCATCATAGCTATTGTATTATTGTGGCGCATCAGCAAAAGAGGCATGATCGCGCTTATCCTGCTTCTGGTAACAGGGACTATCCTCGCAAATCTGTTTTATGATATTTCAACTCTGGTATTTGATTATGCGGTACTGCTTTCCTACCTGCTGGTGGGAAGCATGAACCGCGCTTTTCATGAGGAGGAACAGTGATGGGCAGCGCTCTGAAAGTAGACAGGTATTCGGTGGAGTGCATTATTTATGTGCTCACATTTACGGCAATGCTGGGATTTCTTATCATATCCAAACGCCTGCGTTCAAAAAATACGCCGGGTGACAGGCTGTTCTTTGGAATGAGCATCAGCGTTATGTTATTTGCGCTATTCAGTTTTTACAGATCCGAAGTTTGTCTGGCGCCCACTGAGCTTTATAAATTCGAGAGGATGGCATCGCAGACGCTGGTTGAGATGATAGTCATGCTCATATCTTATCAGTGGATGCTTTTTACGGGGTATATAGTATACGGCAGCAGGGATTATCTGCGCAGAAAATACTGGCCTTTCTTTATACCCATACCGGTGATATTTGTTCTTCTTATTATAAACTGTTTCACAGGGTTTATCTTTGAGCATGAGAGCATGTTTAATTATACATACCTGCCGTTCTATTATGTTATCACTGCGGTTAAGTTGATCTATGCAGCGGTCAGCGTGTTTATCATAGTGAAGAATAACCGCAAAGCGGACAGGATGCACAGGTATCACATATTTTCGGTCCTGATGCCTGTATTATTGATGCCGTTTGTTTATTGGCTTGAATATGTCAGACCGGGGCCGATATGTTTTATGGCTACGCTGATATACATGTTCTTCTTTTTGACCGAACGCTGGCAGTACGAGGATGAGGAAGCGGGATTTTACAATAAGGCTTATCTTGAGTATATGAAAGAGCTGGTGGAAGAAGGAAGGAAAGATTATAAAGCAGCGATAATCTTAAAATGCAAAGGCAGTGATCATGAGCTGGGATGCCTTATCCGAAAGGAACTTCCCCGTGATGTGGAAAGAGTCCATGTGGATGAGGGCTGTTTTGAACTGTATTCGGAACATGCGGATGAAGATCTCCTGGAGATCATCTGTGAAGTACTGGCTGAAGCGGCAAAAGCTCATAATAAAAACGAACAGTCCGCACCCATTGCTCTTAAGACAATGACTGTGAAGCGCAAAAAGGGTGAGGATGCAGTTCAGTTTCTTAAACGTATAAGAGGGTGATATGACAGTATCGAATATTACGGATGAAAATATAGAAGAATACTCCGATCTTATCGACGGGGATATTGCCGAAAATATCGGCAGAAAATATTTCCGCGCCAGCGCCGTTACAAATAAGGCTGATGAGGTGGGCGCTGTTATGGTCTGGGAGTATAAGAATACCGGTGATGATAAAGATCCCGAGGCTGAGCTGTCGTGGCTGTCCCTGAAGGACAATGAGTGCGCCAGAGAGCTTTTTAATGCTTTCAGGAAAGATATTGTGGAGGAAGCGGTCGCCAGGACGTATTTTGAGCTTGAGGATCCCAAAGACAAGCTTTCCGATGTTTTTTCAAAGCTGAAGTTCAAAACAACAAAGCGGGAGAGCCGGGATATTTATACTACTGTCGGTGAGCTGGCCGGGAATAAGATCGCGGCAAAAAAGGCACCTTCATATATAATGAGCATAAGCGATATCTCTTACAGGGAATTCAGGCAGGGCATTATAGGCTGCCTCTACAACGGTAAAAAGGGAATGGTAGAGGATCTTTCCACTCTGTCCATGGACTGGTATGAGCCGGAGCTTTCCTGTGTAGTGAAGACCGATGATGAGCTGACAGGCTTTCTGCTGATACATAAATTCCCTTCGGGGGTGTTGATGCCGCTGCTGTTTTATGCCGGCGGTCCGAATTACCGCATGGATCTGCTGGATATGATGCGTTTTTCCGTAAGGAAAGCAGCGTCGATATATCCTGCTGAGACAAAAGTCTTGATTCGCAGACACAACGACGCGGTACGCGCATTGTCCGATAAGCTGTTTCCGGGAGTACAGGGGGAAGAGATACTGTTTGGTGAAAGGCCGGAGAGATAAATATACTGCCTGTAAAAGGGGAACTCCGGTAAAAATATAAAAAACCATAAAAGGAGGAGTAAAATGTTTCAGTTAAACAATTTCTTTGACAACAAGAACATGGTATGTATCGATCAGCAGGGGTGTTTCCGCGTGCTCGAGCATCAGAGAGATCTTTCGGTTTCTCCCGATGCAGCTGAGACAGAGTACTTTGCAGCGCAGATGAACGTTAAGAAACGTCAGGTGCTCTGCGAGCTGAACAACACTGCTGTTAAGGTGCAGGCCGGCGCAATGCAGTGGATGCTGGGAAATGTCAACATGGTGTCAGGCGTAACAGGCAAGAACTTCCTGGGAAAAATGGTAGGCGCTGCAGTTACCGGCGAGACCATGGCTAAGCCGGAGTATAGCGGACAGGGATATCTGATGCTGGAGCCTACTTACAAACACATTATTATGCTGGATGTGTCTCAGTGGGGGTCGATAGTGCTTCAGGACGGGCTCTTCCTTGCATGTGATAAATCACTGCAGGAGCAGATCGTCAGCAGAAAGAATCTTTCATCGGCTGCTCTGGGCGGTGAGGGTCTCTTTAACCTTTGCCTTAACGGACAGGGCATAGCAGTTCTGGAAAGCCCTGTTCCCAGGACCGAGCTTATACAGTTCAATCTGCAGAATGATACTGTGAAGATCGATGGCAATATGGCTATTGCATGGTCGGGATCACTTGATTTTACGGTGGAAAAATCTTCCAAGAGCCTTTTGGGATCGGCAGTATCAGGCGAGGGTCTGGTAAATGTATACCGTGGGACAGGTTCCATCCTTATGGCGCCTACAGCAGTATAAGGGGGCAGAGATATGATACAGAATTCAATGCTTAGCAGTCAGAATGTTAAAGTCAGAAGTGAGCTGGGCAATATGCAGGTAGTCGAGTACGCAAAGGATATGAGCGTAAGCAAGCTTTCTGCAAGAAAAGAGTTTTTCTGCTCACAGATGAATGTGCAGAGACGCCAGCTTCTGGTAAATTTAAACGGTGGAAGCGTTATCATCCAGGCAGGGGCAATGCAGTGGATGGCCGGAAATGTGGAAATGAATAGCGGCATAAAGGGCGCAGGCGACTTTTTGGGAAAAATGGTTACTTCCAAGATGACCGGAGAAACAACGGTTAAACCCGTATATCATGGCAACGGACAGCTGATGCTGGAGCCCACCTATCGTCATATACTGCTTATCGATCTGGCAAACTGGGGTGGCGGTGTTGTTTTGGACGACGGTCTTTTCCTTGCCTGTGACGGCAATGTTCAGCAGAGGGTTGTAGCCAGAAATAATCTGTCTTCGGCGGTTCTGGGCGGTGAGGGTCTCTTTAATCTTTGCCTTACCGGACAGGGCGTAGCTGCTCTTGAGAGCGTTGTGCCGATGGAAGAGGTAATAGAGGTTCAGCTGAACAACGATATCATGAAGATAGACGGAAATATGGCAATGGCCTGGTCTCCGTCTCTTGAATTCACTGTGGAGAAATCTTCCAAGAGCCTTATAGGATCAGCGGTATCCGGTGAGGGCTTAGTAAATGTATATCGTGGCAGCGGAACTATCTGGCTGGCTCCGGTCATGCTTACGGGCGGATCGGCAGGACAGACCAGCTACACTCAGACTGCTGCAACCGGACCTACCGGATCAACGGCTGCAAAGAGCGGCGTAATGGATACGGTTGATAAGATATCGGGTATTATGAATCTCTTCAGCTGATGGAACGATTGATGAAAAAGATCATGATAGTAGATGACGACCAGCATATCAGCGATATGCTGGTCGAAAATCTTTCAACAGAAGGTTATGACGTAGTGGCAGCATATTCGGGAACCGAAGCGCTGCTGCTTCTTTCTGATGTCAGGCCGGATCTGATACTGCTGGATCTGATGCTGCCCGGCATAAGCGGAGAAGAACTCATTACTAAGATAAAAGGCATACCGGTCATCGTGCTCAGCGCAAAAGCCGATATTGCCGATAAGGTGGGGCTTCTGCGAAACGGTGCAGTCGATTACATGACCAAACCTTTTGATATACAGGAGCTCCTGGCGCGCATAGAGGTGCAGCTTCGAAAGCCGGCGGATGCAGATAAAAATGTGCTGCGTTTTGGCAATATATCACTTGATCAGGATACCCGTATGGTCGAATGTAACGGCAGCGAGATCAGACTGACCAGAACGGAGTATGCGATACTAAGGCTTTTGATGCTAAGGCCCGGACAGGTGGTGGCAAAGCTTACGATACTTGAGGATATAAGCATCGATACACCGGTCTGTACAGAGGATTCATTAAAGATACATATCCATAATCTGCGCCGCAAGCTTAAGGCTGCTTCGGGTAAGGATCATATTTCTGCAGTATGGGGCATAGGCTTTATGCTCACCGACGCATCTTAACCGTATCTTAACCATTCTCTTAACCGTTTTCTTAACTGCTCCGTGTTATCCTGTTTTCAGAAAGGAAGGTGACATGTTATGGAATACATTCTGAAAACAAACAGCCTCGAAAAAAGATATAAAGATTTCGCGGCACTTAACGGTCTTACCATGAGCGTTCCCAAAGGATCGATCTATGGCTTTGTCGGAAAAAACGGTGCAGGAAAGACCACACTCATCCGTCTTATCTGCGGTATGCAAAAACCCAGCGGCGGAGATTTTGAGCTCTACGGAGTTAAGAACACGAGCAGTAAGATCAGCGCCTCCAGGCGCAGGATGGGGGCAGTCGTGGAAACGCCTTCGATCTATCTGGATATGACGGCAGAGGACAATCTTAAGCAGCAGTATGATGTGCTGGGCATGCCGGCATATAAAGGCATCGATGAGCTCCTGAAGCTGGTAGGACTTACGGATACCGGAAAGAAGATGGCAAAGAACTTTTCTCTGGGCATGCGCCAGAGACTGGGCATAGCGGTAGCACTTTGCGGCGATCCGGATTTTCTGGTACTTGATGAGCCTATAAACGGTCTGGATCCGCAGGGTATAATCGAGATACGCGAGCTCATACTTAAATTAAACCGTGAAAGAAAGATCACTGTACTGATATCGTCCCATATACTGGATGAGCTGTCAAAGCTGGCTACGCATTACGGCTTTATAGATCACGGCCGAATAGTACGGCAGATGAGCGCCGAAGAACTGGAGAGCGCGTGCAGGAAGTGCATAAGACTGACAGTCACGGATGTTAAAGCGCTGGCGATGGTACTGGATGACATGGGCATTGAATATAAGGTAACGGATGATCATAATGCAGATGTCTATGCAAGCCCTGTTCTGTCGGAGATAGTCCGTAAGCTCGATAAACACGGCTGTGACCTGATCACGGCGACGGAGCGTGATGAGAGCCTTGAGAGCTACTAC
>CADAHD010000055.1 GCA_902787595.1 uncultured Lachnospiraceae bacterium | reverse complement strand
GGACTGGAGCCGATATATGAATCGCTGATCAAAAACGGAGCTCCCCCCAGCATCGTACACCGCGTGGAAGAAGCCTTGGGTAAGAGAGGCGGCAGTTCGTTCATAGACGAATATCCCGATACAGATTCTTCCACAGGTGGAAGCGGTTCGAATACCGGTAACGGAGATGACGGTGACGGAAGCGGCGACGGTGATAGTGGAGGAGATGCAGAAAGTGTCGGCGGCAATGAAAATGACGGCGACGGAAATAACGGACAGGGACATAACGGTGGTCCTGATGGTGGCAATGGCGGAAATGATGTAGGCGGCGGAAACGGTGACGGAAACGGTAATACCGGCGGAGATTCTCAGGAAGCGCCTGATTACGGCCCCGGTACCGGATTGACACCCGATGATTTTGATGATGCTGTCAGGGAGTCTTTCGGCAACGATTTCAGTGAACTTACGGATGGCGATAAGGCAGCTGCCATAGCAGCTATGTCCGAGTTCGCAAAGGCAAGGGATGACAAGGCAGCATATGATTACGCGCTGGATCTTTTGGATGATCTGCTCAGAGAGAAGTGTCCGTTTATCTACAGACAGTATGTGAGTGATTACAGCCGCGAATATGTATCTCTTGCAGCAGTGGATAAATGCAGGAGATATACCAAATTCCGTATGGTCCAGAAGGAATTTAAGGTGACCATGTCACAGCTTGTCACGGGCAGCGCAAGTTACGAATTTGAGATCGGAAAACAGGATGTAAATAAGAACGCATTGGGCAGTGATAAGATGGAGGTAGCTGCCGTATCACAGACGGATGAGAGCATAAGAGGCAGCAAGACCGCTAAATATGCATATATTCCGGAAAACAGCAGCGGAAAGTATCTGTATTGTACCTGTGTATATATACCCGGAACCGAATGGGCGATACTTATAACACCGCAGGTTGATAAGAGGATAGCGCAGCTTCTGGATATACTGGATCTGGAAGCTGACGGCGAATAGATGTGAGGTAGGATGAAGAGGCGTAATGTGATCCTCAAAAGCATATTGGGCAATCTCTTAAGTGTGAGCCTCTTAGCCCCCACTGTTGCAGGGCTTATGCCTGCGCTCAGTGTTGAAGCGGGAAATAAGAATGTGCCTATAACTTACGAGTATTATACTACGGTGCTTGGAAACGAAGTCCCTGAATCCTGGTTATTTGTAGGCACCTTTCTGATGAGCGCAAAGTCGCTTTCGGCAGAAGTTTATCAGGGAGCATTGGACAGCCGTGAAGAGTATAAGCAGCCGATAGCCTATTACAGCTCCGAACTGGATGGAGGCGCATGGAAGAATATAGAGGGAGCGAATTCCATAATAACCATACTCCCTGCATCAGAGAAGGTTAAGGAAAAAGACCTTTATCCGTATCTGATAACCGCAGTGGTCGGTGATGACGGCATACCCAGAGATCCGGTCAGCGGAAAGCCTATAGACATATTTACCACGACTTCGCTTTACGATATGGAAAATCTGCCGGAGCTGGAAGCTTTGTATAATTACTATCAGAGCGGGGCAGTAAGCTGGAGTGATGTGGGCAGCAAGAATTATTTATACCGCATGCTGTTCTTCTTCTTTGAAAATGATGATCTGGATTTTGACAGGACTGCATTGGATGCGTCAGCGGCGTTTGATCAGTACAAAGAGCTGGTCATGGACAGAAATCAGCTTGAAGATATCTGGGATAAGGCGCTTACAACAGATACTTCGGTATGGCCGCAGGAGTATTCACAGATCATGCAGGTCATGCGGAACTGGCCCAACATACGCGATGATGTCACGGACAGGGCAGACAGAGAAGAAGCGCTTCTGGGATCGCTCTTCTTATCACTTCAGGAACAGGATCTGAGCGAAGAGGCTGATTCGGCCCTTTATGTGGAAAGACAGATAGATGCAGCGCGCAGAGCCAGGATTTATTATAATCTTACGCTTAATGATAATATAACCGGAAGTTACGGCGTGGGGATAGATGCGGAACTGGAAGCTCTTCAGCTTGAAGAGGCAGAGCTTAAGGCGTATCTGGCTCAGCTGGCACTGGACATTGATAAGGCAGAATCCGTGGTGAAGAAAGCCAGACAGGCTGTATATGATCTGGAGGATGACAATGAGGCTCAGCAGGAAGCCATGGATGCGGAGCAGGACCGCTGGGCGGCACTTGATAATGATAGCAGGCTGGATGAACTGAAGGCGCAGGAAGCTGAGCTTAAAGAAGATTTTGCGCCCATTGAGGCAGAGTATAACAGGCTTAATGCTGCTCTTGATGATGCTTATAACGCTTCGGTTACGATGAATGGTGACCAGACGGCTCTTTCGGATGAAATAGACGCTCTGCTTAAGAAGAAAGATGAAATAACGGCAGGGTTCGAAGCAAAGATAAAAGAGCTCGAGAATGATCTGAGCAGCCTGAAGACACGCAAGACTAAGGCTGAAGGCAGAAGGGCCGAATACGAAGAGGCATATTCCGACAGGGAGAGTTATCAGAAAAATCTGGACGTATTATACGAAACTATAGAAACAGAGAAATTAAAACTCGCGGCGTATGTCACAGAAGCCGAAAACTATACTTCCAGCCGAAGCACAGCCAATGCCGACGATAAAGTGATCTATGATCCCGAGAAAAAGCAGAAAGCCGACCGCAATGTATCGAAACAGCAAAAGCTTCTGAATACGCTTAAAGACAGCGCGGCAGGTGTTGAGAATAAAATAAGCTCTCTGGATGCGGTCATAAATGAGATATATAACGATCTTAATCTGGATGATGAGATCGAAGCGGCGCAGAAAGCGCTTGACGACGCAAAGGCTGATCTCCCCGCTGTAGTTGATCGCGAAATAGCCGCGATCATGCTGGAGATAGAAAATAAACAGGCTGAGCTTGCGGCAATGAGCGATCCATATCAGGAAAAGCTTAAGGCGCTGAAAGAAGCCAATGATGCATATAACGCTTATACCGATACCTATCAGAAGGCTAAGCAGGCTCTGGAAGATAAACAGCGTGAAGTAATGGCACTGGAAGATGAGACAGAAGCTCATGATAAACTGATAGAATCTTATAAAGACAAGATTGACGCAAATAATGCACTGATCAAGTCGAAGGAAAAAATAATCCCCATGCTGCAGGCGCCTGTGGACGCTATGAATGATGATTATATCAAGACGGAAACGGTACGGAAGCAGCTGGATTCCATTATTAAGGAATTACAGAACGGGAGTGTTTCGCCCTACGATGCCAGGATAAGGGGGCTTAAGCTGCTTATCGATCTTACACATTTCAGGATCGATCTGATAGAAGAAGAAAAGAAAAAGCTTGAGGATGCAGATAAAGAACTTGAAAAAGAAAGAAAGCAGAAGGATCTTGAAATAGAAAATGCCGAAAAGTTCAGGATTGAAGATGCGCCGGCACAGTTTGAAGAGGACAAGAAGAGCATAGAGGATAAATACCGTGGTATGCTTGATGAACTCTCTCAGCAGAAGGAGGAAACCGTTGAACAAAAACGACAGGCGCTCCTTGAGCATGAGGCTGCAGCAGCAGAGGATCCCCAGATAAAGAAGCTGGATGAGCTGGCAGCTAAAGCAGGACAGGAAGCAAAAAATGCCCTTGAGCTTAAAGATAAGACTGCAAAATATGTTATAATACAGGAAAAGATCGTAAAGCTGGAGGATGATCATAACAAGGCAGACGAAAAATATCAGGCAGCACTAAGACGCTATGAGAATACCGATAAGACAGTGCAGAGAAATTCTTATCTTTCGATAATGAATATCAGTGCTGCTAAAAGGGATGAAGCGGGCGCAAAGCTTGATGAAGCAAGGGCTGAACTTTCGGAGCTTGAAAAAGAGATAAATGATCTTATAGACAGCTGCGGAGATTATTCGGGGGCTGCCGGAGATGATAAAGCGGCTGCGCAGTATTATACAGACAAAAAAACAGCAGCCGAGCGGGCGCTGGCCCAGAGCAGATCTGCAAAGGAAACATTGATAGAAGAATACAGGGTGCTTGGTGAGCGCTGGGATGCTAAGATAGCGGAATTTGATCCTAAGATCCAATCTACGCAGGAGCAGAAAGATGATGCGCTGCTGGTGGCAGAGGAAGATTTTTTACAGGCGCAGGAGAGACGGCTTGATGAGATAAAGGCTCTTAAGGCAGAGAGTGAAGAGCTTCTTTCAAAAAGAGCGGAGAACAAACTTGAGAGAAGCAAGAAAGAGGAAAGGATTTCTTATCTTCTTTCGGTATCAGAGGAGTATCGTACAAAACTTAACGAATATCAGGCTAAGCAGCAGGCGTTATCGGAAGAAGGTAATTTCGGAGTGGCGCCGACACTGAATTTCCTGAAAGATGCGGCGATAAGCGGCAGTCCCGAGATGGGAAGACGCTATTCTGATATGGCGGCATACAGGGGGGAGAGCTTTAGCGAGACGGCGGAATTGTCGGTGCTGTTACAGGATGCTTATACAGCCTGCCTTGCAAGCTACGATTCTTATACCAAAAAGAGCATGAAGCTGACTGAAACACCGGCGGAATATGCGGGATATATCCTGTCACGAAGAGTGGCATCAACTGCGGATAATGAAGCGGCCTGTATGCCCTACCTGCAGATGCTTACAGATCTGCGAAATATAGAGGCTTCGGAGAAGGTGCACGAAGAAAGGGAGACATCATTTCTATA
Organism: uncultured Lachnospiraceae bacterium; assembly: GCA_902787595.1. The sequence continues at coordinate 5,403 of CADAHD010000055.1, read as the reverse complement.
CACCTGGCTTCTGCCTTTTGCGATAACGGATTTTAATAACAAGCGTACTACCGAAGTAATGGACACCTATCACCGTTACCTGAAGGAAGTTACTGACAGGGATACTCCGGAGAACGGCATCATATACATAGAGGACCGTCTGGAATATGCCAAGAGCTTAAAGAACAGCTTTATAAAGGATAATAAGGAAGCGCTTATCGAAAGCCATATAATGTTTCTTGAGGGACTGCTGGAAGCATTAAGGTCAAGGCTTGACGATGATGATGAAGGAGAGAGTTTCAGCGAATACGAACAGAGGCTCTTAGACGAGAAGGAAAGGGCCCTTTCGGAAAACGATCCTTCAAGGGCAAAGATGATAGACGCTCTGCTGGAGGGACTGAGATCCCAGCGCTCTGACAGAGAAGAAGGTTCGGGTGAAGGAAATAATCCCGAAGACGAGAGCGGACTGAGTGAAGGAACGACATACAGACCCACTGCCCAGACTGAGATCGTTAAGGTAATACTGGATGAGATCAAAACCGGTGATCAGCCCATAGATGTCCATCTGGGAAAACTGCAGGGACTGCCCGGCGGAGTCGGGGATCTGGTAGAAGCCCTGGACAATGAAGGCCTTGGAGATACTTATAAAAATGAGATCGAAGAGGCTATGGCAAATGCGGCGCCTTCAGGCGGTGATTACGGAGGCGGTCCCGGAAGCGGACCCTCAGGCCAGAGCACTGACGGTAATGATATAGACGGCGACGATGGTACAGACGGCAGCGGCGATACCGGAGGCGAAGGCGGAAGCGGCGGCGGTTCGGACAGCAGCGGCGGAGACAGCAGATCCCCCGGCCGTGCTGAAGCGGAAGCAGCATTAAGACCCGTATTTGATGGGCTTGATGAGCAGGGACAGGCAGCGCTGGTAGCAGCGCTTGCACAGGAAGCAGAACAAAGCGGTAATGACGAACTGCTCCAACTTGCTGTTGATCTGCTTAATGAACTCTTAAGACAGAAAAATACCTGCATTTATAAGCAGTATTTAAGTGACAGGGACAGGGTTTATGTATCTCTGGCGGCTATGGATAAATGCAGGGTGCACAGCGGTTTCAGATATGTCCGCAGAGGCAGTAAGGTGACAATGAGCCAGCTTTACAGCGGTTCGGCAAGCTACATATTTACGATAGGCTCCAATGTGGTTGAGAAGAATAACGGCGAAGGATCAAAACTGAGCGTTAACGCTGTTGAACAGGCGGACAATTATATACGACCGGGATCAGCCTCAAAATATGCTTATATAGCAGATGCCGATGCAAAACAGTTACTGGGATGTGACGGCGTATATATAAAGACTACGGACTGGGCTATACTGATCACGCCCGGCATGGCTGATACGATAAAGGAAGTAGCTGAGATACTTAATGAGCTGGCTGCAAGAGGTGAATTGAATTATAACCCCGGGCAGTAGAAAAGAGGTTTAAATTGGCTGATTATACAATAATATCGGATGTGAGCAATTATATACTGAATGTGCTCAGGACCAAGATGTGTCCCGAGCCCATTCCCTCACCCAACAATATTGAGGTATCATCTCCCGCAAGTCAGGATGTTGACTACATACTGGGACTTTATCTGTATGATATAAAAGAAGATGATACAGTGGCTCCGCCTCCTACGATAAGGAGAGGCAAGCTGCAGCTTCAAAGGCCGCCAAAGCCATACAGTTTATACTATATGGTGTTTATAAATTCCGGAGGTCAGGCAGGTCTTAAAGACCAGGACTTCCAGAAGATAATCGGAAAGTGCGCACAGATAGTTTCTGATAACAACAGCGTGCTTCCGAATCAGTTGCAGAACTGGCTGGATACCCAGGAACCTCCTATAGTGCTGAGTCAGGCAAAGATCAGCCTTGAGGAGAAGGTGCGTGTGTGGAGCGCGATCAATAAGCCGTATCAGATCTCGCTTTTCTACAGGGCGGCGCCCGTTTATGTATCCAGTGAAGTGCTCATCAACACACCTCGTGTTGTGGATGCACAGTTTGGTTTGCATGTAGCAGGCGAGAATGCGGATAAGGAATGATGACCGCATTACTCTCACCGGAAAGGAGGTAAACCGGATTGGATGAAGGAGTGATCCGACATATGCTGGACCTGCTGGTAAATCTGTATGATTCGACCACAGGCAAAGCGGTGGAGGAGAGAGAAGTCCACTTCGAAAGAGAAGGTAACAAAACACCCGCAATGTACCGGGGCGAAGGCACTTACGTATTCCTTAACGCAGGCAGAGATAACAGTCTCATGCAGATAAACGTTAAAGGTTTTGAGCCTTTTAAAACGTACCTTGATTATGAGAAGCTGGACAAGATCCTCCCGGCAGTTGATGCGTTCCTGATACCGTCAGAGAATGCAAAGCAGGGGGAATCACTTGTCACTTTGAAGGGTAAACTCACCGGGCTTGTTTCAGTAGAGGCCGTCCATCCAGGCCGACCTGTAACGACGATCAGGGATATGGATCCGAAAAGACGGACGATGACGGTATTTATGCCGAATCGCCGCATGAACCTGACCCAAAGCCGTTACGCTCTGTTAAACACAGAGAAACAGACCTTCGAAACGATCGAAGTGGAAGCGGAGCTTTCTGACAGAAAGATCCGTGTGAAACAGAATCCGACGGAGGAATTCCCGCCAAACTCACCGATATGCCGCATAATATACGGTCAGGTGGAAGAGGATGGAACTTATCTGTTAAGGGTAAGAGATGACGGGAAAAACTTAAAGTATCTGGTCAAATATGTCGTTGACGGACAGAGCAGGTACAAAGTAATAGACTTCCATGAGCCTGAGGAAGTCAGTCTGGATTAAAAGGAGAAGGCAATGTCACTGGTAGTAACAACAGGTGCAATGTGCATGTGCAGCTTCGGTACCACACCGGGGAATCTGACATCCACAAATAATATGACGGTTTTGGCAGAAGGTAAGCCCATACTGGTCATCACGGATGCAGCCCCCATGGTCAATATTTCATCGTGTGGTATGTGCAGCAGCCTGGCCAATCCGCAGGTAGCGGCAGCCACGGCGGCGGCGTTGGGTGTTCTTACACCACAGCCCTGCATCCCGGCCACCCAGGTCTGGACAGGAGGAATAGTTCTGGTAGGGGGCAAACCCTGTGTGACCCAGGACAGCAAATGCATGTGTATGTATGCCGGAGTGGTAAGTATCACGAATCCGGGCCAGACAAAAGTAATCGTAGGCTAAACTGTCCGTCAAACAAAGAATAAACGAAAGGAGAAAATCATTTTATGGCTGAGTATTTTAGTCCCGGGGTATATATTGAAGAGTATGACAATGCCCCCCGTAGTGTTGAAGGCGTAGGCACCAGCACAGGCGGTTTCATAGGTCTGGCTGAGAAAGGCCCCACCAAGGGTGCTCCCCAGCTGGTAACCAATTTCAGGAATTTCCAGAAGCAGTTCGGTGGTTTCCTGAGTGAATACACTCATGGAGAATATCGTTATCTGGCTAACGCTGTAGAGCAGTTCTTTGTAAACGGAGGAACACGCTGCTATGTATCACGTGTGGCTCCCGAAGATGCTGCAAGCGCATCAAAGAAGATGGGTATCCTTACAGTTACCGCTGCTAACGAGGGTAAGTGGGGAAACCGCATCCAGATCAGCTTAAAGACTGTTCTGAAGAAGAAGATGCAGCTCCTGGAGAATACCGGAAAGAACAGCTATAAAGCAAAGAGCGTTGAAGGCTTCAGAGAGGGCGATATCGTTGAGTTTAACGGCGAGTACAATCGTATTGCAGTTATCTATGACGAGCAGATCACCTTCGAGAATAAGTTCAAGGCAGATCCCGTTGATAAGGAAATGATCCCCAAGAACGTTATCCGTCTTGTGACCTTCGATATGCAGGTTCGTTACAATGATGAGGTTGAGAACTTCTTTGACCTTACTCTTAATACATCTTCTCCTGCATTTATCGGCTCACGTCTTGCAGTCAGCAAACTTGTTAACGTAGAAGCTAAGCCTGTAAAGGAAGCTGCTGTTAAACCTGAAAAAGCTGAGAAGGCAGACAAGGCTGATAAGGCAGAGGCTGCTGATGCAGTTAAGGAGATCGGCAATCCTGTAGAAGCAATCCTGGGCAAAGGCATCACCGAAGGTTCCTTCACTCTTGAAGGCGGCTTCGATGGCAGCATCGCAAAGGTTAATGCAGGAACATTCATCGGCAAGGATGAAGGTCCCGAAGGCCGTACAGGTATCCAGAGCTTCCTTGAGAATAACAATGTAAGCATCATGGCTATACCCGGCATCACCTTCCCTGAGGTTGAAGTAGCTCTTGTAGCTCACTGCGAGAATATGAAGAGCCGTTTCGCCGTACTGGATATGCCCAAGGAAGCATACAAGACTGAGGAACTGGTTAACTTCCGCAGCCTTATCGACAGCACTTATGCTGCTATGTATCATCCCTGGATCCAGGTATTTGACAGAGGCTCCAATAAGTCTGACTTTGTGCCCCCTTCAGGCGCGGTAATGGGTGTTTACTCACGTACCGATATCGCAAGAGGCGTACATAAGGCACCCGCTAATGAGCCTGTTTTCTGCACCGGCCTTAAGTTCAACTATACCAAGGACGAGCAGGATGTTCTGAATCCCGAAGGCGTGAACCTTATTCGTGCTATCCCCGGTGAAGGCATCCGTGTATGGGGCGCAAGAACCGCTTCACACAACTCTTCCTTCAAGTATGTCAACATCAGGCGTCTGTTTATCTACGTTATGGAATCCATCAAGGCTTCCACTAACTGGGTAGTATTTGAGCCTAATGATAACACCCTGTGGTCAAGAGTATCCCTTACCATTTCTTCCTTCCTGGACAGCATGTGGAGAACGGGAATGCTCACAGGAAGCTCACCTTCAGAGGCATACTTTGTTGAGATAGGACCCAGCACCATGTCGCTGGACGATATCCGCAACGGCAGACTGATCTGCAACATCGGTATCGCTCCCAGCCGTCCCGCAGAGTTCGTGATCTTCCGTCTGACCCAGCATACGTCTGAGACCGGCGGCGGTGAAGGCGGCGGAGAAGGCTGATCGGGCTGAGCCGAACAGTAGTAAAAAATATTAAAGAAAAGGAGATATAAAATATGCCTGCTAGTCCTTATAATAATTCCAAAGACTTGTCATATCCCTTGACTAAGATGAACTTCCTGGTCAAAGTGGCTAATGTAGAAGGTACCGCTGCATTTTCGCAGGTAACCGGTATCGACGCCACCGTGGATGTGATCGAGTTCCGTCAGGGCAATGCAAACTCCCTGGCACCCGTTAAGATCCCCGGACTTGTTAAGCACGGTAATATAACCCTGCGTTTCGGTTATACACTGGATTCAGCATTTAAGACTTGGATTCAGGAGTGTGTTTCCGAGGTTCGTGGT
>CADAHD010000054.1 GCA_902787595.1 uncultured Lachnospiraceae bacterium | reverse complement strand
TGCCTATGAGCACGGTAAGAAGAAGTACTCCCGTGATCACGGCGCCCGCTATGAAATTGAAGTTTTTGTGTTTTTTAAGCCACTTCTTCATATGAGTTTACTTTTTCTTTTATAGTTTACTTCTTCTGCTGAATCCACTTTCGTCAGGATCCTTCGCTTTGCTCAGGATGACCCGTGCTCCGGCAGGCGCTCAGGATGACCAAGTCACAAGAAGGTACCCGCTCCTTAATCTTTCCTCAGCCTGGGGTCTACCACTCTGTAGAGTACGTCTACTACCAGGTTCATGATCAGTACCACCAGAGCGATAAGCAGTATGACTGCTTCTACCACAGGATAATCCCTGTTTGATATGGAAGTCAGCAATATCCTGCCCAGCCCGGGTATATTAAAAACCTGTTCTACCACTATGGATCCGGCTATCATATCGGCCACAGCCATTCCCCAGAAAGTGATAAGTGGTATCATTGCATTCTTAAGTACATGGCGATACAGCACTTCCATCGTTGAAAGGCCGCGGCTGTACGCCGTGCGCACATAATCCTTGCCCGCCTCGGTGAGTATGGCGCTGCGCAGAAGCTTGATGCTCATCGCGCATTTGGGTATGGCTATCGCTATGGCCGGCAGTATCAGATATCCTATAAAACCGCCAAAATCTTTTTTATAGGAAATATACCCGCCGGGCTTAAACCATTTAAGCACCATGCCGAAAAACCAGCTCATCAGTATTCCCAGGAAGAACGAAGGGATCGCCATTACAAACTGATTTGTGCCGTAACTTATCTTGTCGAACTTGCTGCCGGCATACTTTGCAATGAGCAAAGAAAGGGGTATGGATACTCCTATGGTAAGGATCATGGATATTATTGTAAGTGTAATTGTTATGGGAAGCTTTTCCAGTATCATGGAAGATACGGGAAGATTATAACTGTATGAAGTTCCGAAATCACCCTTCACGAAACCTGCCAGCCAGCTGAAATACCTGACAAGGAAGGGTCTGTCAAGGCCCATCTGGGCCCGCAGCGCTTCCACAGTCTCTTTTGTGGCATTACTTCCCAGGCGGGATACGGCTGCATCCCCCGGGATTATCTCAAATGCCGCAAAAACTATGAAAGACACTGCGAGCAGAGTGAGCAACATTGATACGAGTTTTCTTAAAAATATCTTCATCCGCAGATAATTCTTTTATTCAACCTCGTAGAGGCTTGCTATATCCTGTACATACAAAGGATAGAACTTATAGCCTGCGTACTTCTTATTAAGCGCTACAAAGGTAGGCAGATCCTGGATATAAACATTTGCAGCTTCTTCAGAAAGAATGCTTAAGCACTTTTTGTAATCTGCAGTCTGCTGCGCGTCATCGGTAGTGGATATCGCTGCCTTAAACGCCTCATCATATGCAGGTGAGCTGAAGTTCACGAAGTTCTTTCCGCTGTCCGATACAAAGCGCTCAAGCAGAGCTCTTGCAGTAAGCGTGGAAGCATCTACGCCTACAACGGTTGTGGTATAATTGCGGCCAACATATACATCTGACAGCCAGCTGTCCCACTCGATCAGGTCGATCTTTGCATCAACACCTATCTTCTTAAACTGCTCCGACAAAACTTCTGCGGTTGAGATATGCTGCTGATAGTTCGAAGGCACGCTCATGCTGAATGAGAATCCGTCGGGATAGCCTGCCTCTTTGAGCAGTTCCTTTGCCTTATCCAGATCCTGATCGTAAGTATGATTCAGGCTCTCATCATAATACTTTGTGAATGCGGGGAACATGCTGCTTCCCAGTTCGGTGCCCTTGCCGCCGGATACGAAGTTCATGATCTCCTGAGGATCGATCGCATAGCACAGCGCCTGACGTACACGTACATCGTCAAAAGGCTCTACCGCATTATTGATGTAAAGAGCCTGTACCAGGTTCATGGTACCCTCAAGCACATTGAAATCACTGCCTTCAAGCTCTGCAGCCTGGGTATCAGTGATACGCGCTATCATGTCGATGGAACCGCCCTTAAGCTCCATTACTATGGCATCGGGATTGGCAACAATCTTAAGAGTTACATCTTTGATCTTTGCCTTTTCTCCCCAATAATCATCAAATGCAGTTAAAGTGATGGACTCCTGAGGCGCGCGGCTCACATACTTGTAAGGGCCGGTACCGATAACATTGCTTGCGGGATCTGCATTATCCGCAGGTATCACCGCTGTTGTAAGAGAAGCCATAAATTCCGTATCGGCTTCTTTAAGCGTAAGGGTGATGGTTTTGTCATTAGTTTTTACAAGTGAGGCAATATTGGAAAATGCCGGAACCAACGGATCACTTCCGTCCTTCCCGGCACAGCGTTCTATAGAATAAATAACATCCTCCGCCGTTACCGTATTGCCATTATGAAATTTTACTCCGTCACGAAGTGTGATGGTGTAGACCAGTCCGTCATCACTGATCTCAACAGCGTTGGCAACAGCCGGCTTCAGATCCCCGCTCTCGTCATACTTGACTAAGCCCTCATAGATATTGAACAGTATCTCTTTGGTACCTGCCGCGCTCACCTTGTGCGGGTCAAGTCCGTCTTCCAGATCCTGTGGAATACCGATGGTGATCTGTCCGGAAGAAGCCTCCTCTGTCTTGCCGCCTGTGCATCCGCCCAGTGCAACAGTCATTGTAGCCAGCAAAGCTGCAAGTAATAAACCTGCCTTTTTCATTGCTTACCTCCTCCTTTTGGATGTATAAAATTTTGAATGTGCTCGGGTCTTTTGCAACCCAGACGAATTCTATACCATATATCAGATAAATGCAAGCATTATTTATACAAAAAACAGCCAAAAAAACAGCGGCTCTTCGCCGCTGTCTTCTGTGTATTTTCAAAAACAATCTATGAAAGTTTCATGTCTCCGTCTTTTACCCAGCCCAGCTTCTTTACCAGCATATGGAATACAAGGGAAAGGATCGCAGGCAGCACAAAGCTTATAAGTATGAGGCCTGCCCAGTCCATTCCTGTTATGGCAGTCTTTGTTCCTCCGGCAACATCATTTACCCAGCCGGTATATACGCCGATCTGTCCGACCAGACCGCAGGTACCCATACCGGAAGATACGGGCGCACCGTTCATCTCGAGCTTGAACAGGCAGGTTGCTATAGGACCTGTGATCGCGCTTGCTAAAGTAGGCGCTATCCAGATGCGGGGATTCTTTACTATGTTACCCATCTGAAGCATTGAAGTACCGATACCCTGTGAGATAAGACCGCCCCATTTATTCTCCTTAAAGGAGATGATCGCAAAGCCTATCATCTGCGCGCTGCAGCCTGCTACCGCTGCTCCGCCCGCAAGTCCGGTAAGTCCGAGAGCCGCACAGATAGCTGCGGATGATATGGGCAGTGTAAGTGCCATACCTACGACAACGGATACGATGATACCCATCAGGAACGGCTGCTGCTCTGTAGCCCACATGATGACATCGCCAAGCTTGGATGCTATCGCACCAAGTGTAGGCGCTATAAGCCATGACAGGAAGATACCAACGCCTATGGTAACCAGAGGTGTTACAAGTATATCAACCTTGGTTTCCTTGGAAACCAGCTTACCGATCTCTGCTGCAAGTATTGCAACGAACAGAACGGCCAGAGGACCGCCTGCACCGCCCAGGGCATTTGAAGCAAAACCAACGGTTATCAGTGAAAACAGAACCAGCGGCGGGCATTTAAGTGCCGAACCGATGGCAACCGCCATTGCAGGACCGCTCATGGCCGTAGCCAGACCGCCCACGGTATATTCTGTACCGGCTATTGTTGCGACCGGCGTTGTCAGAAAAGGAATATGAAACTGCGTACCTATGGTATTGATGATAGTACCGATCAGCAGCGAACAGAAAAGACCCTGAGCCATTGCACCCAGAGCATCAATACCGTATCTCTTTAATGATATCTCTATATCTTTCTTTTTAAGAAAAGCTTTGATACCACCCGAAGACTTATCTGTTTTCTTTTTTTTATCAGCCAATTTTCCATACCTCCCTGAAAAAAGTCAGCGCTTATTCTAACATCATATACTGATTATTACAAGTATAAAAAAAAGATCCTTCGGGCATGTGATCCTTCGGGCAAAAGCCCTCAGGATTACAGCAGTTTGTCATTCTGAGCGAAGCGAAGAATCTTGCCAGGCTTTCATTCTCGCATAGATCTGCGGATAAAATTCCTTATCCGTATCATAAGGCGTTTCATAAAACTTCTTGAGAAAAAGGATGTGTATATTCCTCTTGACTCCCGGTTCTGCCGGTTCCTTCATGAAGTTGGACAGATTCTTTACAAAGGCATGCCATTTTAAAACATACTCTTCATAAGCCGGCAGATCATCTATTTCCAGCCAGTCCCTGACCTTAACTTCATTACGCTCTTCTATCATGCACTCATGAGTCTGCAGTATATAGGAAAAAGTATCATCATGATAATATCTGCCCAGAGGGAAAAGTCTGCATATACCGGGACGGAAGTCATGAACGGTGCAGCGTTTCTGTTCACTCAGAAAACCGCAGCCCTTGCCTTTGTCTTTTATGTTTGGCATGCTCAGACAGTCATGCAGACCTATATCTATATAACCGTCCAGCATCAGCCCGGCAAAGGAGGTATTCAGATTTTTTGAAAGCTGAAATATGTCGTAGGGATCCAGCACTATGGTATCGCACATATTCTCACAGCACCACGAACATCCCCTGCATCCGAAAGCATCCGCTTTTACAAGATCATCAGCAGTATACATCCTGCCGTCCGATATCTCATCTATCATAACAAAACGTTCCATATCACCTTTTCCTTTCGCAGAGCACATAAGCCCTTGCATATGCTTAAGTATTATTTCTCAAAAATCCTTCTGATGATAGCATAAATCATCAGCGCTAACAAGCCGTACGCCGTTCAAAGAAACAGCTGCGCAGATTGTGTTAATGCGCTTATAACTCTTGCGCCTTACTGTCTAAATAATGTATAATAACAGGCATGAAAAAGAAAATAATCCAGATAATCCTAGCTATCGTTTCAATCTATGTTTTCCTGATGGTCCTTCTGTTTACAGTTGAGAACCTGCAGGGAGCAAACAGCAGCATAACCAATCTTGGTGATGCTGCCTGGTATCTTCTGGCCACGCTCACTACGGTCGGTTATGGTGATGTTACGCCTTCTACAGGAGCCGGCAAGATAATAGGCGCGGTAATGATGATCTCCAGTGCGGGCGCCCTTACTTTCTTATTGGGCCTGGTATTCTCGCTGTTCTTCGGACGTCTCCTGCCCCGCTTTACACTCTGGCGTTACAGGCGCAGGGTATGGTATATCTTTACCAATGCCGATGAACGTTCGCGTTTTCTGGCAGAACAGCTTTCCAAGGACGATGCTGCAGCCGTATTCATCTTCTGCTGCAATGATTCAAATCAGGCAAGCGATTATTTTTCCGATCTTCCGCATCCCGTGGTAGTTGATGCACCTGCACAGCTGGTTTTAAAAAGACAGGCCAGACACGGCACATGCCATGTTTTCTGCATGGGCACCGATCCCTGGGCCAATTATAACAGCGCTCTGGATATCCATAAATTCTGTACTTCCCTGCAGATTGATGTTCAGATCTATTGTGAGACCGGCTTTACTCCCGATCATCTGCCCGACGGCATGATCTTATTTAACCGCCGCGATAACACTTCACGAAGCTACTGGATGGAAAATCCGGTACGCTCCGATGAAAAACTGATCATCATGATAGGCGAAGGCGAGCTTCCATGTCGTCTTCTGGAACGCGGTCTTTTGATAAATGTTTTCCCCAATGATCACAAGATGGAATATCATGTCTTTGGCGATAACGAAAGTTTTGCCTCCGATCATTATGAACTTCATAAAATACTGGGCATAAATGAGCTTTCTGCCACCGACGACAGCATCTTCTTTGAGACCGGCCCCTGGAATGCTTCAAAAGAGCTTTTGATGAAAGCTGACAGGATAATACTCTGCGATGACAATCCTTCCTGCAATCTTTCAAATATGTCCAGGCTTCTTAAGTATTATCCCGTTCAGGGCAGGATCTATATCTGTGCTTCGGTAAACGACGACCGCTGCACAGTATTCGGAAGCGATAAACAGACGCTTAACCGCCACATGGTCATGAAAGATTCCTTAAACCGCGTGGCAATGCTGATGAACGATCTGTACCGCCAAAAGACCGGCAGCGGTCAAAGCTGGGGTGAGCTTTCCGAATTCCACCGTCAGTCCAATATCGCCGTTGCCGATCACATACTGACAAAGATACGTCTTCTGCTTAAAGATGATGATCTGACAACGATCAATGAAGAAAATTGTAAAAAAGCTTTCGAGCACTTCAGTTCGTTCAATGAAGCGGAACATGAATCCTGCCGTATATTAGAGCACAAACGCTGGATGCGTTTCCACATACTATATAACTGGTGTTATGACGCAAAGAGAGACAACAAACTGCGTCATCATCATCTTCTGGTTCCCTATGAGGATCTGAGTGCCGAAGAAAAAGCCCTGGATGATAATGCCTGGGAGATACTGGGAGAGATCAAATAGACGGACATAAATAAGTAAACATATAAAAAATAATGTTTATCCAAGGAGGGACTATTTATGCAAAACAAAACAAAGAGATCAAACAGTGTTAGTTTTAAGCTTATCCTTGTCATGGTACTGATCGTTATCATCCCTGTTACAGCGCTTACTTTACTAAGCCTTGTAAACACCATCCGTCAGGGCAGCGATTCGGCAAACGAAGTCAATGAGGCACAGGCGGCTCTTGTAAAAGAAGAACTCAATGTCATATTCGATAAGAATATTGAAGCGCTCCGCTCTTTTGCTTCATCCCCTCAGGTGATCGAATACCTCGAAGCTCCCAAGCCCGAGATCCTTGACGGAAGCTCAAGCGCGCCCCTTTTAAGACAGATGCTTGATATAGACCGTAATATGAGCGACGGTAACTGTACCGCCCTCTCCGACGCAAACGGCGAACAGCGTTTCCGTACTCTTGGCAGACTGATAAATGTATCAGGATCTGATTATTTTAAAGAGGCTATGGCCGGAGCGCCTTATTACATTTCCAATCTGATCATATCCGAATCAACAGGCTCTGCCACCGTAACCGTATCCGTTCCCGTATGGAATACAGATCACAGCAAAACTATCGGCGTGGTCGAGCGCAACTTAGAATGCGATGTTCTGCACGAGCTGGTAGCCGGTGAAATAACACAGAACCGCCAGGAAATAGTTGTTGTGGATCGTACCGGCACTGTTGTCGCCCATTCCTTAAGGACCATAAATACCGATGAGCCCGAAAAACAGGATCAGAATCCATTCTATACAGATTCCCGCGGTGAAAAAACATCGGGCAACTATGTTGCGCCTTTCATGGGCGATACCTGGATAATCTCCTGGGAAAAGATCGAAAACAGCGGATGGATAGTCGCTTCCTGCCGTGTAAAGGAAGTTGCGCTGCAGAATGTATATATTACCGCGATAACGCAATCCCTCCTGGGCGTGGTCTTCATTATCATCGCTATCGTGCTGGCTGTTATCTTTTCAAAGTCGATCACCAGGCCGCTTACTGAAGTAAATAATACTCTCTCTGCTCTTTCTGAAGGCCGTTTCTTTAAGATAAAAGAAAAAGATAAGCGCAACGATGAATTCGGTGAGATCATCCACAGCACCAACAATGTTATAGAAAAACTGGAAGGCATAGTTAACAGCATAGCCGGAGGAGCTTCTGCTGTCAGCGCGGCCGCCGATGAACTTGACGATATGTCCACCCAGATCTCGCTTAACGCCGAAGATGTTTCAAATGCGGTACAGGGCATAGCTTCGGGCGCATCCCAGCAAGCCGATGAGATCAACGGAGCAACCGCCAATATAGAACGCATAGGCGAAGCCGTTAACAGCGTGCAGGAGTCGACTGCCGAACTTACCGGCATTGCCGGCCGCATGCAGGATGCTTCCGCAGAATCTGCCCACAACCTGGCAGAGCTCAAAGACAGCAGCACTGCCATGAACGGCGTGATACATTCCATCTCTGATAAGATAAGCGCTACCAGCGACGCCGTAGGCCGCATCAATGATATGGTCGCATCCATTACAAGCATCGCCACGCAGACCAATCTGCTGGCTCTTAACGCCTCCATAGAAGCTGCACGCGCCGGAGATGCAGGACGCGGATTTGCGGTCGTTGCCGAAGAGATCGGCAAACTGGCCTCTGAATCCAGCACTTCCGCAGGCCGTATACGTTCCGAAATGGATGAGCTGTTAAAACAGTCGCAGGAAGCTGTCAGCATGGCCGACGAAGTACAGAATACCAATAACAAACAGCAGTCTGTTATTGAAGCAACCTACAACAGCGTTAACTCTATGATAGAGGATATTAATAATACCGTAAACGGCGTGGGCAAGATCTCTGCCAATGCAGAATCCTGCGTAAGCGCCCGCGATGTGGTCGTTGATGCAATGACCTCTCTCTCATCCATTTCTGAAGAAAACGCTGCCAGCAGCGAAGAAACCGGCGCTTCCATGCAGGAACTTGCAGCAACGGTCTCTGCGCTTACAACAAACGCCGATTCCTTAAAACAGGTTTCCGGTGAACTTACAAAGGAGATAAGCTTCTTTAAGCTTGATTGAACACAAGATGAAAACATTTAAAAACTACTTATTTCTCGGATTCGGACTCATAGGCGGCTCCATTGCCAGAGCCATACGTTCCTGTCAGCCGGACGCATATATTTGCGCATGGGCCAGACACCGCGAAAACATAGAACCGGCACTTAATGACGGCACCTTGAATAAAATAGCCGACAGCCTGACTTCCGACATAGAGGATGCTGATGTGATCTTTCTCTGCGCTCCCACGCGCAGCAATATAGATAACTTACAGACTATCGCGCCTCTTACGCGTAAAGACACACTGATAACCGATGTAGGCTCTGTTAAGGGCGATATCCAGGCCGCTGCCGACGAACTGGGCATCTCCGGGCATTTTCTGGGCGGCCATCCAATGACGGGCCGTGAGACCACAGGCTACGCCTCATCTGATGCCATGATACTTGAAAATGCATATTATATCCTTACTCCTTCCGATAAGACGGCGCCGGAATATACAGAGATTATGACAGAGCTTGTAAAAGCCATAAAATCCATTCCCATTATCAGCAAGCCGGATGAGCATGATTACGCCACTGCGGCCATCAGCCATGTTCCTCATCTTATTGCGGCTGCGCTGGTCACTACCGTCAGGGATGCCGATAACGAAGACAACTTTATGAAGACCATAGCCGCCGGCGGTTTTAAGGATCTGACTCGCATAGCCTCTTCCGATCCTGCCATGTGGGAAAGCATCTGCCGCAGCAATACCTCTAACATTCGCACAATGCTTAAGCGTTACCGTGATGAGCTCTCAAGGATAGATAAACTGCTTGAGGATAAAGATTTTGAGAGTATAAATACCCTCTTTAAAGAAAGCGGGGCATACCGCGGCGGTATGAGCGAGCGCCGTACTTCTGCTATCCCGCGCAGTTATATGCTTTATGTTGATATACCGGATGAAGCCGGCGAGATCGCTATGGTAGCCACACTGCTGGCAGCCAGCGCCATAAGCATTAAGAATATCGGGATCATTCATAACCGTGAACAGGCCGAAGGCGCTCTGGGCATTGTCTTTCATGATGAAGCCACCATGAAGGCCGCGATCCCCGTATTGCAGAGACATAATTATAAAGTGATATTATAAATCTGCATTCATAACTTATCAAAAAAAGAACTGACCGTCTTTACAGATGATCAGTTCTTTTTACATCAAAATCTTAAGTTATCCAAAGATCAGACATCCTTATCCGGATTGAGCATTATGCCGGCGCCGGCTGCATTGGGGCCGGTATGGCAGCATACGCTTAATGAAAGCGGATCGTAATAGGTCCCGCTGCCCGGGAAAGTTTCCTGTATCTGCTCATGCCATGCCTGCGCATCATCCGGATCGAGGAATGAACCTGCACAGCCTACAACGATCTGCGAATCGTCATAAGCCGAAAAGTTCTTTTCCCTCTCTGCCTTTAATGCTTCGATAACAGCCGTGCGCGCTTTCTCAAGCCCTCTTATCTTCTGGAAAGTATCAAACTTGTCACCACGTGTGACAAGCAC
>CADAHD010000053.1 GCA_902787595.1 uncultured Lachnospiraceae bacterium | reverse complement strand
GGAGAGCTGGGGCTTAATTATTTTAAGGGCAGGCAGCTGAGTGAAGAGACCATGAGCAGATTCGGGCTCGGCTATGCGCTTCAATACAGCGATGATCTTACAAAGTACCTTTTAAAGCAGGGCTTTACCATAGAGGAGCTTACCGGAGCGGGACTGTCGACCTTTGATGAAAAGTATGGCGCCAGGGACAAGTTTTATAACCGTGTAATGTTTCCCATCATGAACGCCGGCGGCAAGGTCATAGGCTTTGGCGGCAGGGTCATGGGAGAAGGCGAGCCCAAATACCTCAACACATCGGAAACAGAGATCTTCGAAAAGAGGAAGAATCTCTTTGGCCTTAACCTGGCCAGGAGCAGCAGGGCAAAGAACTTTATACTCTGCGAAGGATATATGGATGTGATAAGCCAGCATCAGGCAGGCTTTGATCAGGCGCTGGCGTCGCTGGGGACTGCCTTTACAATGGATCAGGCCATGATGCTCAAACGTTTCGGAAGGGATGTGCTGCTGGCTTATGACAGCGATGCAGCCGGTACCAATGCCGCGCTCAGGGCCATCTCCATTCTGAGAGCCTGCGGAATGCAGGGCAGGGTGATCAACATGAAGCCCTATAAGGACCCCGATGAATTTATAAAGAATCTGGGCGCCGAAGAATACGAAAAAAGACTTGAAAAAGCCGAAAACGGTTTTTTGTTTGAGATAAGGATATTGCGTAACGATTACGATCTTTCGGATCCCGCGTCAAAGACGGCTTTCTATAACGAAGTGGCAAAGCGGCTTTGCGTCTTTGAAGAAGAGATGGAGCGGGAGAATTATATCGAAGCAGTTAGCGTGAAATACGGCATTCCGCAGGATGCCCTGAAAAAGCAGGTTATCAATCTGGTGCTTAAAGGAGACGTTCACCCGGGAGCAGGCTATGTTGAAAGACAGGCCGAAAGAACCGCGGCACGTCCAAAGTCTGATGACAATGATAAGTATGCCCAGAGAGTGCTGCTGACCTGGTTATCCGAGGAGCCGAAACGATATGAAGGGATCAGGGATCTCATAAACGCAGACGATTTTACGGATCCGATCTATCACAGGGTCGCCGAAAGGATGCTGCGCGATATGGAGGAGGGACCGCCCAATCCCGCTGCCATCATCAACATGTTTGAAGAGCTGGATGAACAGCAGCAGGCGGGAGAGGTCTTCCACACGAAACTTGATGCCATCGTGACAGACGAAGAAAAAGAAAAAGCTTTCCGGGATATAGTCCTTAAGGTAAAGCAGGAGCGTTTTGATCACGATGCAGCTAAAGCGGAGGGTGGACTGAGCCTGGATCAGAAGCTGTCTCAGAAGCGCATGATGGAAGAATTGCGCAAACGTATGAGAACGTGAAAAGCAAAGGAGTGTGTGATAATGGCTGCAAAAGATAAGAAGAAAGAAAGCGAAAAGAAATTGAGCAAAAACGCTCAGACAAAGACTGTCGCAAAGAAAGCAGCAAGCGCAAAGAAAGCTGCGCCTTCAAAGAAGGCTGAAGACAAAAAGGCAACAGCTAAGAAAGCGGAAGCAGCTAAGAAAGCGACAGCAAAGAAAGCCATTCCAGCAAAAAAGGCTGCTCCTGTTAAGAGCGCTGTAAAGAATGCGGTCGCTGCAAAGAAGGCAGCGCCGGTAAAGAATGCCGCAGCCGCAAAAAAAGCCGCGCCCTCAAAGAAAGCCGAAGATAAAAAGACGACAGCAAAGAAAGCGGCACCCGTAAAGAACGCCGCAGTTGTAAAGAAGGCGTCGTCCGCGCAGAAGGTCACAGATAAGAAGGCGGCCGCAAAAAAGACGGCGCCGGCAAAGAATGCCGCGGATAAAAAGGCAGCTGCAAAGACTGCAGCGCCGGTAAAGAACGCCGCAGCCGTAAGAAAGACGGCGGCAAAGAAAGAGGCGCCTGTTAAAAAAGCTCCTGTTAAGAAAGCAGAAGCTGAAAAGAAGAACATAAAAGAAAAAAATATAACACTTGCAAAAAAGGAGACCGGAGTGAAGAAGTCAGCACCCGATAAGAATGAGACTACAGTTAAAAAAGCAGGATCGGCAAAGAAGACAGAGCCTGCAAAAAAAGCAGAATCCGTAAAGAAGGAGCCTGCTAAAAAGGAAGCAGAGGCAAAGAAGGCAGTGCCCGCAAAGAAAGAAGCCGCAGCGAAGAAGGAAGAGCCTGTTAAGAAGGCAGCTCCCGCAGCGAAGAAGGAAAGCGCAGCTTCGAAGAAGGCAGATGCAAAAGAAGCAGCGCCTGCAAAGAAAGAGAGCGCGGTAAAGCCTGCTGCATCCAAAAAGAATGAAACCGCAAAGAAGTCAGGTTCAAAGAAGGCTGAAAAGATCGCCGAAGAAGATGAAGAATTCACCGTAAATGAAGATGAATTTGATGAAGAGGAAAATGACATTAATGATCCCGAAGCGGCGGCGTTGAGAGAGACTCTTTTTGAGGAGAAGCTCAAGAACCTCATAAGCAGCGCAAAGAAAGCCGGTTATATGGAGTATCAGGAAGTTATAGATACTTTTACCGAGCTGAATCTTGATGAAGAGCAGTTTGACCGCATCTGGGAAGCACTGGATAAGAACCACATCGTTCTGCGCATGGAGCAGATAGATGACGACGACATTCCCGATGAAGAGCTGGCAATGGAAGAAGGTGCCGAGCTTGAATACGACATGGAGAATCTTGAAGCCGGCGTTACGGACGGCGCTAACATAGAGGATCCCGTGCGTATGTATTTAAAGGAGATCGGACGTGTTCCCCTTCTTTCCGCAGAGGAAGAAATAGAGCTGGCTAAGCGCATGGAACTGGGAATGGAAGCTTCCGAGAGGAATAAGGAGCTGACAGCAAAGCTGGCAAAGCTCAACGAAAGCGAGAAGAGCGATAAAAAGGGCAAGAATGCAAAGAGTTCTGCAGATCTGGCGGCAAAGAAGGCTGAGCTGGAAAAGAAGATCGCAGATAACAATGCAAAAATAGAATCCGGTAAAGCAGCCGGACAGGAGCTTTCACAGGCAAACTTAAGGCTGGTGGTAAGTATCGCAAAGCGTTATGTGGGCCGCGGAATGCTCTTCCTTGATCTGATCCAGGAGGGTAATCTGGGTCTTATAAAGGCAGTAGAGAAGTTTGACTACCGTAAAGGTTACAAGTTCTCAACCTATGCTACCTGGTGGATACGTCAGGCTATAACACGTGCCATTGCCGATCAGGCCAGGACCATTCGTATACCCGTTCATATGGTTGAGACCATTAACAAGATAATACGTATCAACAGACAGCTGCTTCAGGAACTGGGACGTGAGCCTGCTCCTTCAGAGATAGCAGAGCGCATGGATATGCCTGAGGATCGTGTAAGAGAGATCCTTAAGATATCACAGGAGCCCGTTTCACTGGAAACTCCTATCGGTGAAGAAGAAGACAGCCATCTGGGCGATTTCATACAGGATGATAATGTTCCCGTGCCCGCCGATGCCGCTGCATTTACGCTTCTTCGTGAACAGCTCAACGAGATATTGGATACGCTTACCGACAGGGAGCGCAAGGTGCTGACTCTGCGCTTTGGCCTTATAGACGGCCGCGCGCGCACGCTTGAGGAAGTGGGTAAGGAATTCTCCGTTACCCGTGAGCGTATACGTCAGATCGAAGCGAAAGCTTTGAGAAAACTGCGTCATCCCAGCCGCAGCAAGAGAATAAAGGACTTTTTGGACTGATGATAAGACTCTCCGCGCGCATGGAAGCGGTGGCTGCCCTTTGCGAAAAGGGCGGCTGCGGAGCTGACGTGGGCTGTGATCATGGATACGTCAGCATATACCTGGTGCAGAAGGGAATATTTGACCGCATGCTGGCCATGGATCTGCGCAAAGGTCCTCTGTCCGCCGCAAAGCAGCATATAGAGGAAGAGGGACTGGGCGGAAAGATAGAATGCAGGCTTTCCGACGGGCTTTTGCAGTACAGGGCAGGTGAAGCGGATGCGCTGATCTGCGCAGGCATGGGCGGCGAACTTATGCGGCGCATATTGAGCGAAGGCGCTTCAAAGACGGAAAGCTTAAAGCAGCTGATATTACAGCCGCAGTCCGAGGTAAGACAGCTCAGGGAATATCTGAGGGATAACGGATACAGGATCGCTGCCGAGGATATGATCTTTGAGGACGGCAAATATTATCCCATGTTCAGGGCAGTTCCCGGTAAATGGGAAGAGGATACCGGGGACGGTGAGCTTTTTCTTGAATACGGAAGACAGACGCTTACAGACAGAAACCCGGTACTTAAAAGGTATCTTGAACACAGGATCGTGAACGAAAATGCCGTGAGGGAGCAGCTTGAAGAAGCAGCAAAAGCAGGCAGTGAAAAAGCTGCCGAACGCCTTAAGCTGCAATACAGGGAAATAGGATTGCTGAACAGAGCGCTTTCTTACTACAGTTGATGAAAGGAGCGTGTATGGAGCTGAGAGATGTCATTGCAATGCTTGAACAGCTTTCGCCGCCGTCTTTTGCCGAAAGCTGGGACAACAGCGGCCTAATGTGCGGCAGGGCAGGCAAGGAAGTAAAGAGCATACTGCTTTCCGTGGATGCCACCGATGAAGTGGTTGAGGAAGCCGTGCTCACAGGCGCAGATCTTTTACTCACTCATCATCCTCTTATTTTTCCAAATGTATCCCATATAACGGAAGATGACCATGTAGGACGCAGGCTCTTAAAACTGATATCGGCCGATGTCGCCTGCTATGCGATGCATACAAACTTTGACGTTATGGGCATGGCGGATGAGGCGGCTGACAGACTGCAGCTTGAAGAGCGGGAAGTATTGCAGGTTACTTTTGAGGATGCAATAGCAAACGAAGGCATAGGCCGTGTCGGAAACCTGAACCGTGAGATGCGCCTTAAGGACTGCTGCGAGCTGGTAAAGGAAGCTTTCATACTGGATAATGTAAGGCTTTTCGGCGATCCATATAAAAAGGTACGCCGCGTGGCCATAGCTCCCGGATCGGGGGCGGACATGATACCGTATGCCATAAAAGCCGGGGCGGCGCTGCTCATAACCGGCGATATATCGCATCATAAAGGCATAGACGCAGTGGCCGAGGGCCTCAATATCATAGACGCCGGCCATTACGGAATTGAAAAGATATTTGTAAGCTATATGAAGGATTTCTTCAGAAAGCAGATGCCGGAAATGAACGTCAGCGCAGCATCGCAGAAAGAACCGTTTGCGGTCATATAAAGCTTGAGTGATCTTATAACAAGGGGGTTATATATATGGACATGATAACGATCAAAGTTAAGGGAGAAGAAAAGAATTATCCGGCCGGCACTGATTACAGGACTGTGGCAGCGGAGTATCAGGACAAGGAAGATGCTGTTATAGGACTGGTGCTTGAAGACGGCAGGATAAGGGAATTAAAGAAACATTTAAAGCAGGGAGCAGAGGTTGAGTTTATCACCTTAAAACGCTCCAGCGGACATAAGGCTTATGTGCGCACCGCCATACTGGTAATGGTCAAGGCTATAGATGATGTGCTTGGACATGATAAGTCAAAGCAGGTCAAGGTGGAATTTGCCATCGGCAACGGCTATTACATGAGTCCCAAGGGCGGACTTAAGATCGACAAAGAATTTATAGATAAACTGGACAGACGCATGCATGAGATAGTGGATGCGGCCATGCCTATCAATAAGCGTTCCGTGCCCACGGATGATGCCAGAAAGCTCTTCCATGAAGCTGGTATGGACGATAAGGAAAGACTTTTCCGTTTCCGCCGCAGTTCTACCGTGAATGTTTACAGCCTGGACGGTTATGATGATTATTATTACGGTTATATGCTGCCGGATACTTCTTACGTGAAGCAGTTTTCGCTCGAACAGTATGAAGACGGCCTGATGCTGGTGCTTCCCGAGGCTGCTGAACCCGACGTGCTCAAGCCTTTCGTGCCCAGGCCCGGACTCTTCGGAGCCCTTAAGACTGCCGATGACTGGGGCGCAAAGCTGGGGATAGATACGGTAGGCGATCTGAACGAGAGGATATGCAAGGGAGCGTTAAGCGAAGTGGTGCTGGCTCAGGAGGCGCTGCAGGAGCGCCGTATAGGTGAGATAGCCAGAAAGATAGTGGAGCGCGGCGGCGTTAAGTTCGTTATGATAGCCGGACCTTCATCGTCGGGAAAGACTACATTTTCACACAGGCTTTCCGTGCAGCTGGCGTCTTATGGCTTAAAGCCTCATCCCATCGGAGTGGATGATTACTTTAAGAACCGCCAGGATACGCCTAAGGATGCAGACGGCAATTACAATTTTGAATGTCTTGAGGCTATAGATGTGGATCTGTTCAACAGCGATATGGTCAGGCTGTTAAACGGCGAGACGATAGAGATACCCAGCTTTAACTTCAAGAACGGACAGAGAGAGTATAAAGGCAATTACAAGACTCTGGGCAAGGAAGACATACTGGTCATAGAGGGCATACACGGACTCAATGATAAGATGAGCCATGCCCTGCCTACAGAGAGCAAGTTTAAGATATATATATCCGCTCTTACCAGCCTTAATGTGGATGAGCACAACCGCATACCCACTACGGACGGCAGACTGCTCAGAAGACTCGTGAGGGATGCGCGCACGCGTGGAGCCAGCGCGCAGCGCACCATATCAATGTGGCCTTCGGTAAGAAGGGGTGAGGAAGAGAATATCTTTCCTTTCCAGGAAAGTGCGGATGAGATATTCAATTCAGCGCTCATATATGAGCTGGCGGTGCTTAAACAGTTTGCTGAACCGCTGCTGTTTTCGGTGCTCCCGGGTGAGCCTGAATATCATGAAGCCAAGAGGATGCTTAAATTCCTTGAGTATTTCCTTGGCGTGAGCACGGAGGATCTTCCCAACAATTCCATCGTCAGGGAATTCGTAGGCGGAGGGTGTTTCGGGCTGTAAGCGTAAGCGGCAGCAGTTTGAGCCGCTAAAGCATTATCGGAAAAACACAAGAGGGACGGATGATCGCGGGCGCTTTTGCGCGTGAGGAAAGTCCGGGCTTCGCAGGGCAGGATGCCGGATAACGTCCGGTGGAGGCGACTCCAAGGAAAGTGCAACAGAGAAAAGACAGCCACCCCAGGGTGGTAATGGTGAAACGGCAGTGTAAGAGACTACCGCCGCTGCGGTAACGCAGCGGGTCAATGCAAACCCCATCCGAAGCAAGACCAAATACGGGAGAGATACGCCGGCCCGGCGTTCTCCCGGGTAGGTCGCTTGAGCCGCAGGGTAACCTGCGGACTAGATAGATGATCATCCAAGACATAACCCGGCTTACAGTCTCTCTTGTTTTTTTTATTACTCATGTTATATATTATGTAAACCACAGTCATCCTGAGGGAATAACCACAGTCATCCTGAGCGAAGCGAAGGATCTTGATAGAAGTGCAGGCATCCAAAAAAATACAGGTTAATACACAAACATGGATAACATCGATATTTTCTCATACATGAACGAGCAGCAGGGCGAAAAAGAATCGCCTCTGGCAGCCAGGATGCGTCCCGAGACTCTGGACGAAGTCGTGGGACAGGAGCATATCCTGGGGCCTGATAAACTGCTCACCAGGGCCATCAAGGCCGATCGTTTGAGTTCTGTGATCTTTGAGTTCTGTGATCTTCTACGGGCCTCCGGGCACCGGAAAGACAACACTGGCTAAAGTCATAGCCAATACCAGCAGCGCTGTATTTAAACAGATAAACGCGACCATAGCCGGAAAAAAGGATATGGAAGAGGTGGTCGAAGCCGCAAAGCAGGATAAGGTGCTTTACGGAAAACGCACCATACTCTTTATAGATGAGATACACCGCTTTAATAAAGCCCAGCAGGATTTCCTGCTGCCTTTTGTAGAGGACGGCACCGTGGTGCTGATAGGGGCTACCACGGAGAATCCGTATTTTGAAGTGAACCGTGCTCTCCTGTCCAGATCCAATATCTTTGAACTGAAACCGCTCAGCAAAAAGGATATAAAAACCTTGATCCACAGGGCTGTCAGCGATGAAAAGAAGGGCCTTGGAAGCTTTAAGGCTGTGATCGATGAGGATGCGGTGGAATTTCTGGCAAATGCCGCAAACGGAGATGCCCGAAACGCCCTGCTGGCAGTGGAGCTGGGAGTAATGACCACGCCGCCTTCCGCAGACGGAAAGATACATATAAGCATTGATATCGCTTCGGAATGCATACAGAAAAAAGTCCTTCCGTATGATAAAGACGGAGATAACCATTATGATAATATTTCCGCCTTTATAAAGAGCATGAGGGGGTCAGACCCCGATGCAGCTATCTATTATCTGGCCAGAATGCTCTGCTCGGGGGAGGATATCAAGTTCATAGCCAGAAGGATAATGATATGCGCGTCTGAGGATGTGGGAATGGCCGATCCGCAGGCACTGCAGCTGGCGGTATCGGCATCGCTGGCAGTTGAGCGCGTCGGTATGCCGGAAGCCAGGATAATACTGGCTCAGGCGGCCTGTTATGTGGCCTGCGCGCCCAAGAGCAATGCTTCCTATCTGGCGATAAACGAGGCTGTCGAGCTGGTCGAGGGCGGAGGAGTATATCCCGTGCCCAGACATCTTCAGAATGTGCATGCCGATTCTGCGGGGCAGGAGAGGGAACAGGGGTATCTGTACGCCCATGATTATCCCGATCATTATGTACGGCAGCAGTATCTTCCTGATGAAATAACGGACAGAGTATTTTATAAGCCCACTGATATGGGCTATGAAAAAAAGATAAAGGAGCATTTTAAAAAGATCAAAGGCTGATACAGAGAAGAAAGGCGCCGGATGATAAGGATAGCGGTTTGTGACGGTGAGCCTTCTTTTGCCTGGTTGCTCAGGCGGAGTCTTTGCGAGTGGGAAGATGAAAACGGACAGGATCTGGAATACCTGGAGAAAACGGACTCAGACGATCTTGTGGAACTTTGCATGGAGCATGGCAACATAGACATCGTATTTCTGGCCCATAAACCTCGAAAAGGCCCGGATGGCGCTGCCGCCGTCAAAGACCTGAAAAAGACGGATGATAAGCTTAATATCGTGCTGGTTACGGCTGAAAGAATGATCGATGTTGAGATTTTGCGTTTTCAGCCCTTTGGCATTCTGCCTCTTCCGTTTGAGTATAACGATGTAAAAGCCTTTATTGACAGCTGTGTCAGAAACAGGAAAGACCTGTTTGTAATATCTGCATCCTGCGAAAGGATAGCTATCCCGATCGATCAGATATGCTATATAAATAAAAAACCGCATCCGGATTTCAGATTAATAGAGATACACTGTTGTAACGGTCAGGTATATCAGACCTATATGACCACAAAAGAAGTGGAAAGGCAGCTGCTTGCGTCTGAAAGGATGTTTTTAAGGATCCGCAATTCGTGCTTTGCGAATCCTTTTTTTGTGCGATCCATAAACGGCGTACATGTGACGCTGTATGAGGATGCCTGCGGAAATGATAACGAGCTGGTATTTGGCCGCGGGTATGCAAAGGCGGCAAACAGGGCTTATACGGAATATCTGGCCGGCAGAGCTCACCGTAAAAGTATTGCAATATGAACCTTGCTGGTGTATATTATATATAGCAGATAGCTGTTATATACAAAAACTTACAGATAAACTGCGATTACTTACATGCGGTGATAAAAATACCTCCTTAAGCCTTATACTTGTGCCTGCACAACAGGGCCGGCTAATCGGGTATAGGGAGATACTTGACAGACCATATCGAACATTCTGCCGTTCATTCTGCAAAGTATTGAGATACACGGACCCATCATCACGTGCAAAAGGCACCCGTTACGGACTATCGACGGGTGCCCTTTTTATTTTCATATAGATTGTTTTGTTTCAGATGGTGGTAAAGCCCGAAGGGGCGCGGTATTTCCTGCCCTGATAGGAACCGTTCTGCTCCATATGGGACAGAAGATGATTCAGGACATTCTTTTTATCGGTGCTCCAGAGAGGAGCTATGAGTATGTTTCTGGGGCCGTCTCCTGTAAGACGGTGTATTACTATATCCGGTGAGAGCCGTTCTAAGGCGCCTGCCAGCAGGGAAATATATTCTTCTTCACTTAAGGTCTCGAAGCGTCTGGCGTCATAATCCGCGGCCAGATCGGTGCCTTCCAGCACATGCAGAAGCTGAAGCTTTATCCCGAAAACATTAAAGGTATTGATATATTCTATGGTGGAATAGAAGAGTTCCCTGTCTTCGCCGGGAAGACCTATGATACAGTGTACGATCACAGGGATATCGATGGCGCTTAGTCTGTGAACGGCGTCTTCGAAAACCGAATTATCGTAGTGCCTGCGTATATATTTAACAGACTGCGGATGTATGGTCTGAAGTCCCAGCTCTATCCATAAGCTTTTTTCGGGAAAGCGTTCTTTGAGATCTTTTAATATATCCATGATCTCTTCCGGAAGACAGTCCGGGCGGGTGGCTATGGAAAGGCCGACGACGCGGGGGTCCGAAAGAAGGGACACATATATATTACGGAGAATTTCGGGATCTCCGTAGGTGTTGCTGTATGGCTGCAGATAAGCTATGCAGTGGGAACCGCGGAATTTTTCGGATATGCGCCGCATACCGGCATCCAGCTGGGCTTCCACATCCGGCTTACCGTCTTCTCTTATGGGAAGTGCGGAGGCAAATTCACCGCTGCCGCCGGCCGAACAGAAAATGCAGCCCTTATCGTCCAGCCGCCCGTCCCTTACGGGACAGGTGCAGCCGGCGTGAAGGGCTACTTTATATATCTTTTCTCCGTATATGCTCCTGAAATAATGATCCAGCGAGTAATAGGGTTTATCACCCCAGCGGCGCTGTTCCATAAGCTTACTCCATGTAGTTGGTCTCTGTAATGTGGGCCTTGACAGCTGCGGCAACCGCATCCGCTACCTGGGGATGGAAAGGAGCGGGCAGTATATTGTCTTCGCTGAGTTCACTTTCGGGGATCAGATCTGCAATTGCGTGTGCAGCGGCCATCTTCATATCCTCGGTGATCTGCTTAGCGCGGCCTTCAAGAGCGCCGCGGAAGATGCCGGGGAATGCGATAACATTGTTTACCTGATTGGGGAAATCGCTGCGGCCGGTTCCGACGATGCGCGCACCTGCTGCCTTTGCGACATCGGGCATGATCTCGGGCACGGGATTTGCCATGGCAAAGATGATGGGATCGGGATTCATGCTGCGGACCATCTCTTCGGTAACTATGCCGGGAGCCGAAACGCCGATGAATATGTCTGCGCCTTTAAGCGCATCTGCCATGGAACCGCTCAGCTTTTCGGGATTGGTGAGCGCCACCATCTTTTCCTGCATCCAGTTAAGGCCCTTGGCGCCTGCCGAAATGATGCCCTTGCTGTTGCAGAGGATTATGTTCTTAAAGCCGTGATTCAATAACAGCTTGGTGATGGCCACGCCTGCTGCGCCTGCGCCGCTGACAACCACTTTCTGGCTTGCGGCTTCGCGCTTTAAGAGCTTTAATGCATTGATAAGACCTGCCAGCACTACTATTGCGGTACCGTGCTGGTCATCATGGAATACGGGGATGTTAAGAGTTTCCTTAAGCCTTTCCTCTATCTCAAAGCAGCGGGGAGCAGAAATGTCCTCAAGGTTTACTCCGCCGTAACCGGGAGCCAGCCAGGTGACAGCCTTTATGATCTCTTCGGTATCCTGCGTATCAAGGCAGATGGGAACGGCATTTACGCCGCCGAATTCCTTGAAGAGCACAGCCTTGCCTTCCATAACGGGCATGCCGGCTGCAGGTCCTATATTGCCAAGGCCAAGTACTGCGCTGCCGTCGGATACTACCAGTATGGTATTGCTCTTGATGGTGTATTTGTAAACTGCTTCGGGATTGGCAGCTATCTCTTTGCAGGGAGCTGCTACGCCCGGAGTATAAGCCAGCGCCAGATCCGCGCCGCTTTTAACAGGGGCCTTTGATTCGGTGCTTATCTTTCCTTTCCACTGCTCATGAAGCTGCAGGGCTTTTTCATCATTGCTCATTTTTGTTTATCTCCTTTTTGTGAATAAATCTTTTCCTATATTAGCATTTTAAAGGCATGGTGGCAAGAAAGTATTTGCAATTGAAAAAGAAGTGTAGTATAATGCAGCTCAAATGCAGGATTAACTATCATTTCTTTAATTTGTAATGTCCGGAGAACCCCGATATTATTATTAAAACATGAGAGTATTTGAACAGAAATAACAGTGCAGGGTTTGTTCATTTTTTTATTTGCTTTCAGGAGGATCCATAATGGCATTTAGGAGAGAACAGTATGAAACGCTTAGTTTGAGCGATCTTAAAGGGATTGCCAGAACAAGGGGTATTAAAGGCGCGTCCGCTATGAAGAAGGCCGATATCATCGAAGCCATGGTGGCTAAGGATGAGGAAGAAGCGGCAGCCGACGCGGCGCCGGCGGCAAATGCATCCGCTGTTTCGAATGCGCCCGCGGCTAACGTGTCCGCAGATCCGGGAAAGAAAGTGCCGGTTGCATTTTCTTCGACTCCCGCTCATCGTGAAGAGGGCGATAAGAGAAGGCCGGAAATAGAGCAGCTGTCCGAAGAAGAGATAAAGGAATTGGACAGCGGCCAGGAAGTGGGCGGCATACTTGAAGTAATGCAGGACGGTTTTGGCTTTATACGTTGTGAGAATTTCCTTCCCGGTCAGAATGATATATATGTTGCGCCCAGCCAGATCAGACGTTTCGGCCTTAAGACGGGAGATATCCTTAAAGGCCATACCAGAGTCAAGACGGAAAAAGAAAAATTCGCAGCGCTGCTGTATCGTACCAGCGTGAACGGTTTAGATCCCGAGAGTACATCAAAGAGATTCAATTTCGAAGACATGACTCCCGTTTTCCCCAATGAGAAGATACATCTTGAAAGACCCGGCGCGCCGGTTTCCATGCGCATAATGGATCTTATCAGCCCCATAGGCAAAGGACAGCGCGGAATGATCGTTTCCCAGCCTAAAGCAGGTAAGACTACATTATTAAAGGATGTGGCCAAATCGGTTAAATTAAATCATCCGGATATGCATATGATCATACTTCTGATAGACGAACGTCCCGAGGAAGTAACCGATATGAAAGAAGAAGTAGGCGGTGAGGGAGTGGAGATAATCTATTCTACCTTTGACGAGACTCCCGAACATCATAAGCGCGTAGCAGAGATGGTAGTGGAGCGCGCGCGCCGTCTGGTTGAATACAAGAAGGACGTTATCATCCTTCTGGATTCCATTACAAGACTTACACGCGCATACAATCAGGTAGTGCCGCCCAGCGGACGCACCCTTTCCGGTGGTCTTGATCCCGCGGCAATGCATCCGCCCAAGAGGTTCTTCGGCGCAGCCCGCAACATGCGTGAAGGCGGCAGCCTTACCATTCTGGCAACTGCTCTGGTAGATACCGGAAGCAAGATGGACGATGTGGTATATGAGGAATTTAAGGGAACCGGTAATATGGAACTGGTGCTTGACCGCAAGCTTTCCGAAAGAAGGATATTCCCGGCTATAGATATACCCAAATCTTCCACACGCCGTGAAGACCTGCTGCTCACAGCGGATGAACTGGAGGCTATGAGCACCATACGAAAAGCCATCAACGGCGTGCGCCCCGATGATTCGGTAGATAAGATAATCGATATGTTTGCGCGTACCACAAACAATAAGGATTTCGTATCGCTGGTCCAGAAGACAAGATTTTATTGACATCAAATGTTTAGTATGATATATTTAACAAGCTGTTTTTAACCAGGTATGTCCCACACACATGCGCAGAACGACCCTAATGAGTATGTGAGGCGGGAAGAAGGAGTAAAAGATGAGAGAAGGAATACATCCTGAGTACTATCAGGCAACTGTCACCTGCAACTGCGGCAACACTTTCGTGACCGGCAGCACAAAGAAAGAGATCCACGTGGAAATCTGTTCCAAATGCCATCCTTTCTACACCGGCCAGCAGAAAGCTACTCAGGCAAGAGGCCGTGTTGATAAGTTCAACAAGAAGTACGGCACAGGCAAATAGGACAGTAGATGCAAAATGTGAAACAAGGTTGGGATGGCGATGTTCATCTCAACCTTTTTCGTTATTTATGCGATGATCATCCTGACAGAAGCGATGGAGCGTTCTGATCATATAAGGAGATACAGATGGCAAAGAGAAGACGCAAAAGCGTATTTTCGGGCATAGGCGGACAGGCAGTGCTGGAAGGCGTTATGATGCGCAACCGGCAGGAGTATGCCGTAGCCGTCAGAAAGCCTGACGGAGAGATAAGCGTTGATATAAAGCAGCTTGATTATGATCCAAAGTCTTTAAAGAAACGCATACCTTTTATCAGGGGAATCTTTTCCTTTGTTGAATCCCTGACTCTTGGCATGGATATACTGTCTTTCTCGGCTTCTTTTGAAGAGGAGGAGGAAGACGAAAAGGGCAAAAAGAGTCTGATGGAAAAGATATTCAAAGACAAGGCAGAAGATGTGGTGATGGGGCTTACCGTGCTCTTTTCCATAGCTTTTGCCATATTGCTCTTTATGGTGCTCCCATACGCCGTATCCGAATACCTCGGTAAATTCATACGCAATAAGTCACTGATACTGCTGATAGAAGGGGCGCTGCGCATATTCATATTTGTATTATATGTGGCAGGTATAGCCCTTATGAAAGACATACGCAGGCTGTATCAGTATCACGGCGCAGAGCATAAATGCATAAACTGCGTGGAGACCGGAAGACCTCTTACGGTTAAGAATGTAATGAAGTGTTCACGCTTTCATAAGCGCTGCGGCACCAGCTTTATGCTTTTTATCGTGGTGCTGGGTGTGATACTCTGCTTTTTTATACGCACCGATGTTTTGTGGCTGAAGATAGCCATACGAATTGCTCTGATCCCTGTACTGGCGGGCATATCCTATGAGCTGCTGCAGCTGGCAGGCAAGAAGGACAATTTTCTGTTATCGCTGATATCCACTCCCGGTTTATGGCTTCAGGCCGTGACAACAAAAGAGCCGGACGAAAAGATGGTGGAAGTGGCCATAGCCGCTACGGAAGCGGTATTTGACTGGGAGGCCTTTCAGGATAAGCATTTTGTAAGGAAGATGGTCAAAAAGACACAGACCGCCGCTGACGGCAGCGAGGTGGAGACCGGCGACGAGACCATGCAGATAGATGTGCGTGAGATCGAAGATATGCTTCGCAGCGGAAATACAGGCGTGATCAACAGAAATCAGATAAACAGAAGACTGAACGGCGCCATGAACAGCGGAACGGCCGGAGCGCAGGGCTACGACCAATACGGAAACGGAGCCGGAGCACAGGGCTACGATCAGTATGGAAACGGAGCCGGAGCACAGGGCTATGATCAATACGGAGATGCGGACGATGGTCAGGCTTATGATCAGTACCATAATATGAATAATGTTCAGGGAAATGCGCCCTATGGCAATGATCCCAATCCCGGAAACAGATGGGGACAGGGACAGTGACATACGCGGCAGCGTGCCGGGAAGCGGAAAAAAGGCTTGAAGCAGCAGGCGTTCCCGAAGCAAAGGAAAATGCGCTTCTGCTGCTTGAATATGTATGCGGCACGAAGAGAGCGGACTTGTATCTGGATCCGGACAGAATGCTCAACGATGATGAATCGGAACGCCTGGGAAAAATGATCGATGCGAGGGCAGGTCGTGTACCTCTGCAGCAGCTTACGGGCAGTCAGTTTTTTTGTGGCCTTGAGTTTCTGGTGGACGAAAATGTGCTGATACCAAGGCAGGATACGGAAATACTGGTCGAGCGCGTGCTTAAGGATGGCGCAGAGGGAAAGGCGGCGCTGGATCTTTGCACCGGAAGCGGCTGTATACTGATAAGCACGGCGGTCCTGGGCAGGACGGCAAAAGCCGTGGGTTGCGATATTTCTTCCCCGGCATTAAAAGTTGCAAGGGAAAATGCAGAACGGCTGGGCGCAGAAGCATCATTCTATGAGGGAGATCTGTTTGGAGCGCTGCCGGAAGACATGAAGGGCAGTTTTGATATTATCACGGCAAACCCTCCGTATATAAGGACGGCAGATATCGCCGGACTGATGCCCGAGGTTAGGGAGCACGAGCCCGTGCAGGCGCTTGACGGCGGCGCGGACGGCATTATCTTTTACAGACGGATAGCAGCAGAAGCCTGCAGCTGGCTTAAGGATGGCGGCCGCATATATGTGGAGATCGGATATGATCAGGCGGAGGATGTTACAGCTATATTTGCTGCTTTAGGATACAAAGATACGGAGGTTATTAAGGATCTGGCAGGGCTCGACAGGGTGGTTTGCTGCTGTTACGAGCAGTAAAAAGATTCTTCGGGCTGAAGCCCTCAGAATGACATATAGCCCTGTCATCCTGAGCGTAGCGAAAAAGTGAGGTAGGAAATCTATGATTTCCGTGACCGAACTTTCCTACTCGGGGATCTTGACAGAATTATATGCGGTCACTGAATAACAGTTTTATACGTAATATCAGGGAGAAGTAATCATGTTCGGACAATTAGAAGATATAGAACGCAGATTTGAGGAAGTTCTGAATGAGCTTTCCGAGCCCGGAACAACAGGGGATCAGAAGCGTTTTCAAAAGCTCATGAAGGAACAGGCAGATCTGACGCCGCTTGTGGAGACTTACAGGGAATATAAGAAGTCGAAACAGGACGCAGAGGATGCCATAAGCATGCTTGAAGAGGAAAAGGATCCCGAGATGCGCGAGATGCTCAAAGAAGAGCATTCCGCTGCAAAAGAGGCAGAGGCAAAGCTGGAGGAAAAGCTTAAAGTATTGCTGCTTCCCAAGGATCCCAATGATGACAAGGATGTTGTGGTGGAAATACGCGCCGGAGCAGGCGGAGACGAAGCGGCGCTTTTTGCCGCAGAGCTTTACCGCATGTATGCGCATTATGCAGAGAGCCGCCGCTGGAAGACCGAGTTGGTGAATGTGGATGAGACCGGCATAGGCGGCATGAAGGAAGTGGAATTTATCGTAAGCGGCAGCGGGGCTTATTCCGTGCTCAAATACGAGAGCGGGGTTCACCGTGTGCAGCGTGTGCCCGAAACCGAGAGCGGAGGACGCATTCATACCTCCACGGCTACGGTAGCTGTTATGCCGGAGGCCGAAGATGTGGAAGTGGAGATCGATGAAAAAGACATAAGGATCGATGTCATGCGCGCTTCAGGAAACGGCGGTCAGTGCGTCAATACCACAGATTCGGCGGTAAGACTTACCCATTATCCTACCGGGATAGTGATATATTCGCAGACGGAAAAGAGCCAGATACAGAATAAAGAGAAGGCTTTTGCGCTTCTGAGGGCCAAGCTCTATGACCTTGAGTGCCAAAAGGCGCATGACGCGGAGGCAGACCTTCGCCGCAGCCAGATAGGGACCGGTGACCGTTCCGAAAAGATCAGGACTTATAATTTCCCTCAGGGAAGGGTCACGGATCATCGTATAGGGCTCACCTTGTACAAGATCGACAAGATAATGAACGGTGATCTGCAGGAGATAATAGACGGCTGCATTACGGCAGACCAGGCGGCTAAGCTTCTTAAGATGGGGGAGAGTGCATAAACAGTGGACGGCAACGGAAAAAAGACAAAGTGGAATTCCATTGATATTCTGGAAGCGCTTAAGGATATACTGATCATAATCACGATATGCTGTTTTGCGATAGCCGGCATTGCCGCGGTCAAGCAGAGCATCGATAAGAGCAGAAACCGCGCGGAGACAGATGAACTGCGTCAGAGAGTGGCTGCTGCGGCGGAAGCGGAGGCGCAGGAGGCTTTAGCCGTTTCTTCGAATACAGGCGTGAGCGTGACGGAAGAAGGCGATACACAGGAAGATACCGTGATACCTGATCCCGTGATGCTGGCAGGCTACAAAGAGCTTCATGATGATAATCCGGATATGGCAGGCTGGATCAGGATCGATGATACAAAGATCGATTATCCGGTAATGCAGACCTTTGGTGATAA
>CADAHD010000052.1 GCA_902787595.1 uncultured Lachnospiraceae bacterium | reverse complement strand
TGCGCAAAGACCTACAGGAAGCTTATAGTTAATGACAGTAAGCGGCTTAAGCTCTTTGAGATAATAAAGCTTTCGCTGGCGAAGGAGGCGTAAATGTTTCGGAATTTCGGAAAAGTTTTTTCTTTCTCCCTTCATAACCAGACAGGGACCAAGTCTTATAAGGTATTTACTATAGTAATGGGCCTTATCCTGCTTATAGCGCCCATAGTCATAATGCTGATAGTGGCAGGGATAAATGACAGCAAGGAAGAAGATGATGAGCCCATACCCGATTGCGGCGCGGAAGAGATATACGTGGTCAGCGATTTTGAAACAAAGCCTGACTTCATGCTCTTTAGCAGTGTTACGGATGAGAATTATAAAAAGATCCGTTATAAGCTTTATGACAGTGTGGATGAGGCTCTTGACGCGGCAGGGGCATCAAAAAAGAGCGTATTTGTACTTCACTTCTTTCAGGAGGATGATTATATAAGAGCCGACATAATACTGCCGGATAAGGAAGATGAAGGGGAGGCGGTGCTCGACACATCCATGGCGGAACACTACTTTGAGTTTATGGATGCCAATTCCCAGTACTTTAATATGCTCTTATCGGGCTTGAATCAGACAAAGCTCACAAGCCTTACACCGCAGAATTCATACAGGACATATACGGAAAGCGGCTATGCAAAAGGTATTACAATGGATGAGGACGGAAAGAGCACGGATGAGCTGATAAGGGATCAGGTCCTTGAAGTTTTCCAGCTGCTCATGCCTTATCTTACCATAATGCTCATGTATTTCCTTATACTTACCTATGGAAATGCTACCGCTCAGGCAATGGTAATGGAGAAGGAATCCAAGCTCATGGATACCATGCTGATCAGTGTGCATCCGGAGGCGCTGGTATTCGGAAAGCTGCTGGCGATAATCTGTTCGGGACTTATTCAGCTCTTCAGCTGGATCGCCTGCCTGGTCGTGGGCCTGGTTGCCGGAACAAAGCTTAGCGAGATGATGTTCCCGGATTATGCATCACCTGTAGCCACCTTCTTTGAATTCATCGAAGAGCTGGGATTGTTTAAGCCTGTGAATGTGGTACTGGCTGTATGTTTCCTGATCGTGGGATTTGTAATGTATTTAAGCCTTGCAACGATAGCCGGAGCCATATCGAGCAACAGAGAAGAAGTGGCAAGCCAGAGCACGATCTTTGTTATGCCCCTGCTGGCAGCCTTCATGCTGGTAATGATGGGCGGAGGCCTTGCAGGCAGCTCTGCTCCCGTATGGATGAATTACATACCTTTCACGGCAGCGCTGCTCATGCCTTCACAGCTGGCTCTGGGCGTGGCGGATGCATTGACGGGCGTGATCTCTCTTGCGATCTCACTTGCGCTTACCATAGCAGTGGTTATAATAGCAGGTAAGCTTTACAAGGCAATGTCGCTATACAAAGGAAACAAGATCAAGCTGGGAGATGCGATCAAGCTTCTCACAGCGAAGGAGGCATAAGATGACGGTACGCGCAATGTTAAAAGAAGACTATGACGGAGTACGCGCACTGTGGATGACGATACACGGTTTCGGCATACGGAGCGTGGATGATTCCCGGGAAGGCGTTGAGCGTTTCCTGGATCGCAATCCCGGATGCAGCGTGGTGGCAGAGGAGGACGGAAAGATAGTAGGCGCCATACTCTGCGGCCATGACGGAAGACGCGGCTGCCTGTATCACGTCTGCGTGGCCGAGGATTACCGCCTGCGAGGCATAGGAAAGGAAATGGTCGTGCACTGCATGAACGCGTTAAAAGCCGAGAAGATCAATAAGGTATCGCTTATAGCATTTACTAAAAACGATGTGGGAAATGCCTTCTGGAAATGCATAGGCTGGACAAAGCGTGAAGATTTAAACTACTACGATTTTACATTGAATGAGGCGAACATCACGGCGTTCAACAGCTGATAGAAATTGATAAGATCGCAAACTGACATAAAAAAGGGCGGATCGAAATGATCCGTCCTTTTTGCGCTTTAAGTATTACCGGTATTATTCCTTGCTAAAGGTTACGTCCATGCTGGTACCGTTTGCATTGATGGGAAGAGTGAAAGATCCGTCTTTGAATGCTGCGGAAAAAGCGGATCCGTCATCGTTCCAGTTTTCAAAGGAAAGGTTGCTGCCTTTTACCTTGTAGCTGCCGGTAACATCAAGGGAATCCATATCCTCAAGTGACTCATATAAAGCTTCTTTCATTATGTCCATCATACCGTCGGTGAAAGCTGCATAATCGTCATAACCTGCTGCCTGAGCTACTGCTTCATACTGGTCCTCTGTAACACCCTGCTGGCTCATTATTGCGCCGATGATATCATTTGCATGAGCGTCGAACTCGCTTTCCATGGTAGACTTGAGAAGCTCTACATCATAGTCAACCTTGAAATCGCCTTCCTTGCCCAGGTCCATGGTGCACTCAAAAGGCAGGGACTTGATGAAGCTCATGCCCATATTGTCGAACTCCTCATACTGTGCCTGGATATCTTCGCCGCTTAACTCAAGAAAGTCGCCAAGGGTATTGCTGCTGCGATAAGTACCGGAAACGTCCTTTGCGCCGCATCCGGACAGAAGGCATCCTGCTACCATCATGCTGCTGATCAGATAAGTTGCATACTTTTTCATTTTAATCTCCTTATTACTATATTGAATGGTTTTCAACGACGTTTCAAGATTATACATGTTTTTGCAGGATTGTCAATGGCATGGGGTCAGACCCCATGAACAAAATGTGAACGGGTCAGATCCCTGCTCTTTTTCTATCTTGCAAAAAATCGCTGAGTTTAGTAGAATAGTTTGAATATAAACTGATCCTATGTGTTTTGACAGTGAAGGAGGTGCTTTTATGGCAGCCAATAATGCTTCATTACAGAGACAGAAAAGCAGGCAGGAAGAGATATTCAGAACTCAGCAGCAGACGCAGCAGAAAGAGCAGAATGCCGGCAATCTGCAGCTGAACGAAAATGTCACTGATCTTAAGAAACAGGTACTGCGGGCAGATAATGCAAAAACAGATGATTTTGCAGCCACGGCAGCTGACAGTCTGGGCGCTGTAGCGGTTAAAAAGGCAGCAGCCGGGGCAATGAGCGTAAAATACAGGCCCTTTTTCCAATCCAATAAATCACTGTATCACAGACAACGTGAGCAGTGGAGAAGAAGCAGAGCATAAAGGAGTGGTTTATGGCTACAAAGAAAAAGAAAGAGATAAGCACCGGCCTGATCGATGAAGCGTCCTGGTCGTGTTTCGAGAGCTTTCTGGGTGACAGCGTCAGGGAAGCAAGAAATGCGGGGATCACGGTGGCTGCGATAGGAGCGGCAGACGGTGATACTGCCGTAGGCGCCATAGGCGGTTATATCGATGAAGACGGGACTTTTGATATTCTGGGCTTTTATGTCGCGCCCAAGTACAGAAAGATGGGCGTGGGAACAGCGCTGCTGGAAGCGTTAAAGAGCGTTGCGCAGGAGCAGAAAGCAGCTTTGCGTCTGGCCTTCTGCGAGGGAGATGCCGAAGCGGATAGCCTTATTGCTTTTATGGAAGCACTGGGTTATGAGGAGACTGACAGGGGAGAGAGACTGCACCATTTTACGGTAGGCTCTTTAAAAAACAAGATCTACTTCCCTGCGAAATATAAGAATTCCCATGTACGCTCCTTTGCGGAGCTGAGCAATAACGAGATAAAGAAGATCGCGGTCAATACCGCGGAAAGACACAGGGATATGCCGGAGGAGGGCTTCACCTCGCCGCATGTCAACAGAGCTTGTTCTTTTGCATATTACAGGAAGGGCATTCTCAGGGCGTATCTGGTATGTGATGATACAGCAGGCGGAGAGGTTACCGTATCGGCGCTGTTTTCAAAGGATAAATATGCGATGGCGGGAGTTTTAAGAGCTTTTGCTTCTGCCGTAAAAGCAGCTTATAAAGCGCCCACGGTCATCGTGATGCCTGTGCCCACAGACAGATTTGACGGGCTGTTTGAAAAGCTTTTTCCCGGAGTAAAGAATTTTGAACACAACTATGAAATATGATGCATGCCTTCGGGGCAGGGCGAAGGATCTTAGGAGGAATAATATATTATGAAAGAGATTTCCGGCGGTATTACCGCAGCTAAAGGTTTTTATGCGGCTTCACATGCTGCAGGCATAAAGTACAAGGGCCGTGAGGATATGGCTCTTATCTACAGCGAAACGGATTGTGTGACCGCAGGCACATTTACTACAAACAGCGTAAAAGCAGCGCCTGTGGTATGGGATTCAAAGATAGTGCACAGTGATGCAAAGGTAAGATCCGTAGTCATAAATTCAGGCATAGCCAATGCAGCTACGGGTAAGCAGGGCATGGAGCTTTGCGAGAATACAGCAATAGCCATGAGCGCGTTGTATGACGGCAGAAAGGATTCTGTGCTGGTGGCATCCACCGGAGTTATCGGCATGCAGATAGATGCGGCAAAGATCTGCGCCGGCTGCAAGGAACTCTTTGAGAAGAGAGCTGATTCTGCAGAAGCAGCAACCGCAGCGGCAAAAGCCATAATGACTACCGATACCCACAAAAAAGAGATAGCGGTGGAAGTAGAGCTTACAGACGGAAAGACCATACGTATCGGAGCGATGACCAAGGGATCGGGCATGATACATCCCAATATGTGCACCATGCTGGGCTTTGTCACAACGGATGCCGCGATAGAAAAGAAACTTTTACAGAAGGCGATCTCCGCGATCGTGGATGATACTTTTAATATGATAACGGTGGACGGGGATACCTCCACCAACGATACTTATGTGGTACTGGCAAACGGACAGGCAGGGAATACCGTGATCGACAGCGAAGGCGAAGATTACAGGCTTTTCTATGAAGGTCTTCACTATGTGAGCGAGAATCTGGCTATACAGATGGCCGGCGACGGCGAAGGCGCTACCAAGCTGTTTACCTGCCATGTTAAGAATGCGCGCAGCGTTTCCGATGCAAAAGTCCTGGCAAAGTCTGTTGTAGGTTCGTCTCTGTGCAAGGCTGCGATGTTCGGTAACGATTCGAACTTCGGCCGTTTTCTCTGCGCTCTTGGATATGCAGGCGTATCCATAAATGTCGAGAAGGTGGACATCTTCTATGAGGCTGAAGGCAGGACCATGAAGATAGTAGAGAACGGTCTTGGCACCGGCTACAGCGAGGAAGAGGCTACAGAGCTGTTAAAGAGCGAAGCGGTCACGGTTGTGGCCGATATGCATATGGGCAGTTCCGAGGCTAAAGCCTGGGGGTGCGATCTGAGTTATGATTATGTAAAGATCAATGCTGATTACAGATCCTGACGCATGGATCTTTTAAGGAGGATAGTTTAAAAATGTACACCAATGATATCGATAATCTGTTGAAGAAAGCCGGAGTGCTGATAGAAGCGCTTCCTTACATACAAAAGTACAACCGCCGGATCATAGTGGTAAAATACGGCGGCAGCGCCATGGCAGATCCCGAGCTTCAGCGCAACGTCATCAAGGACGTGACCCTGCTTAAGCTGGTAGGCTTTAAGCCCATTATCGTTCACGGAGGTGGCAAGGAGATAAGCGCATGGCTTAAGAAGACAGGCAAGGAGTCCGAATTCGTAAACGGTCTGAGGGTTACCGATGCAGAGACCATGGAAGTGGCAGAGATGGTGCTTAATAAAGTTAACAAGCGTCTTGTCGCCATGGTTGAAGAGCTTGGAGTTCATGCTGCGGGCGTGTCGGGAAAGGACGGCGGCCTGCTCAAGGTTCAGAAGAGATATTCCGACGGAAAGGACATAGGCTTTGTAGGGCAGATAACCGATGTCAATCCCAAGATATTATCGGATCTGATCGATAAGGACTTTCTTCCGATAGTCTGCCCTATAGGCATGGACGATAAGTATGAGAGCTATAACATCAACGCTGATGACGCTGCCTGCGCAATAGCGAAAGCAGTGGGAGCAGAGAAGCTTGCTTTCCTTACCGATATTGAGGGACTCTATCGCGATATTAACGACAAGTCATCATTTATTTCGACCATAAAGATATCAGAGGCTAAGGCGCTTATCGAGGGCGGGATAATCGGCGGCGGAATGCTTCCCAAGCTGGGCAACTGCATTGATGCCATTGAGAGCGGCGTGCAGAGAGTGCATATACTTGACGGCAGACTGGCACACTGCCTGCTTCTGGAGATATTCACAAAGGACGGCATCGGAACCATGATAACAGGCGATGATGATCACGAATGATATTCCGCTTGGAATACAGCAGTAAACGGAGGATAAAATTATGGGAATCATGAAGGACTATATAGAGGAGGCCGAGGCGGCACTCCTTCATACATATAACCGTTATCAGGTGGTCTTTGACCACGGCGATGGAAATTATCTTTATGATATTGAAGGAAAGAAATATCTCGACTTCGTATCGGGAATAGCAGTATTTGCACTGGGCTACGGAGTAAAGGAATATAATGACGCCGTAAAGGCACAGGTGGATAAGATACTGCATACTTCAAATTATTATTACAATGTTCCGGCTATAGAAGCTGCCAAGGGGATCAAAAAGATCTCCGGCATGGACCGCGTGTTTTTTACAAACAGCGGAGCCGAGGCTGTTGAGGGCGCTATAAAGACAGCGCGTAAGTACGGATTTTTAAAAGACGGACGCACCGATCATGAGATCATCGCAATGGAGCATTCCTTTCACGGACGTACCATGGGCGCATTGTCTGTTACGGGAAAGAGAGCATATCGTGATGCTTTTGAGCCGATGATAGGTAACATCCGTTTTGCGCAGTACAATGATATTGAGAGCGTTAAGGCCTGCCTTAACGATAAGACCATTGCCATACTGCTTGAAACAGTGCAGGGCGAAGGCGGCATACATCCGGCAGATGAAGCTTTCCTTAAGGAACTGCGTAAGATCTGCGACGAGCGCGATATCCTCCTGATACTGGATGAGATACAGTGCGGCATGGGACGAAGCGGAGAGTATTTTGCATGGCAGCGTTACGGCGTAAAGCCCGATGTGATGACTGTGGCTAAGGCTCTTGGCTGCGGCGTGCCCGTAGGCGCTTTCCTTATGACTGAAAAAGTGGCGCAGTCTTCGCTGGTGGCCGGTGATCACGGCACCACCTACGGCGGCAATCCTCTTGGCGGCGCAGCTATCTGCGCTGTGCTTAAGCTTTTTGAGGAGAAGCATGTGCTGGAGAATGTGCGCGAGGTCGGAGCATATCTTTACGAGGTACTCGAAGGCATCAGGGCTGAGCATTCCGATATTACAGATCACCGCGGAGTGGGGCTGATGCAGGGACTGGAATTTGATCATCCCGTTGCCGAGATCATCAATAAAGCTCTTGATAAGGGGCTTGTTCTTATAAATGCAGGAACGAATATCATACGTTTCCTTCCTCCTCTGGTAATAAGCAAGAAGGAAGTAGATGACATGGCTGCGATACTTAAGGAGTGTCTGTGAGCAAATTAAGACGCAAGACATGGCTGTGTATTTTTCTCGTGTCCGCGCTCTGTCTGGGAGCGTGGTATTATTGGCTGCGTCCCGAAGACGCGGTGCTTCCGGGGATGGATCCCCAGCCGGCAAAGGCGCCCACGCTGATACTCTGGTATACGGATGAAAGCCTTACCGATTATTTAAACAGCGCTTCCGTGGCATATCAGGATGCGGAGGGTGTGAGAGTAGAGCCCGTGCTCAAGACAGGCCTTGAGTATATCGAAGAGATATATGATGCTTCAGTTAAGAATGAGGAAATGCCGGATCTGTATATCGCAGGCACGGATACGCTTGAGAAGGCTGCTCTGGCCGGACTGGCGCAGCCTATCATGGATCCCGAAAATGTCATCAACAGTTTTAACTATCCCGAGATAGCCATGAATGCGGTTACCTATAACGGTAAGCGCGTGGCATATCCTTTTTATTACGAGACGGCCTTTCTTTTGTATAATTCTACTTATCTTTCACAGATGGCTGATGCGGAACTTCGCAGCGAGCCACTTGAAGAAGTGGGTGATGAGGAAGGCGGAGAGGGACATACTTATGTTCCGGACGCAGGCATTCCGGAGGGCTATACCGAGGAAAGCTGGAAGGAAGCTGTTTCGCAGCGCACCCAGGAGCTTATTCCCGAATCCATCGAGGACATCACCAAACTGGCTATGGAACACGGCGCGCCGGAGGGCATGGAGCATTTTTTCCTCTGGGATGTTTCCGATATCTATTATAATTATTTCTTTGCGGGAGCTTATATGGATGTTGGAGGCGAGTGCGGCGATGATCCCGAGAGGATCGATATCTGCAACCCCGATTCCATACATTGCATGAGCGCTTACCAAAGCCTTCATCAGTTCTTCTCAATAGATTCAAAGGAGAGCAGCTACGAAAAGGTGCTTCAGGATTTCCTTGACGGAAAGACCCTGTTTACCATCGTGACTACCGATGCCATTCCTACTGTGGAGAGGGCTTACGAAAACGGTGAATTCAGATACGGCTATGGCGTGGCGCCGCTTCCCGGCGTGGATGCGGAGCATTCCGCTAAGGGACTTTCCGCTACCAGCTGCGTTGTGGTCAACGGTTTTTCGGAGCATCCGGATGAAGCCAATCTTTTTGCGGAATACATTATGTATGAATCGGCCGATACGCTTTATGGCCGCACGGGAAAGCTTCCCTGCATGGGCGGCGTACAGGAAGAAAGCGCCGGCGCCAGGGATGTTGTGCGCCAGATATATCAGGAAAGCGCAGTGCTTCCGAAGCTTATGACACTCAGCAATTTCTGGGTGGAACTTGAGATGGCGTACACGCGCATATGGGACGGAGCCGATCCTGAGACCAGCCTTAAGGAGCTCTCAGATCAGATGCAGCAGCAGATGGTAAAGTTTTGACGCATACTGCTCTGCCGCGTAAAGCATAGAGAGATCCCCGGAATATACGCCGGAGGATCTTTTTTTTATTTTCCCTATTGAATGTTTTAAATTTATATCATAGAATGATATTTACAGGTGATCTCTGAGAAGGCCTTTTACCGCATCAATGCGTAAAAGGAGCAGATCATGAAGAAAAAATTTATAATCATTCTGTTACTGATGCTCATGGGCGTATGCCCTGCCGGGTGCGGATCTGCACAGGAATATATCAGCGAACAGCTAGAGCGGGGCGTGGAAGACAAGGGACAGAACGTATCAGAAAATGATGCGGCTGTAACTGTGCCCGAAAAACGTGAGGTCTTTGTGCACATCAGCGGCGCTGTAAAAAAGCCGGGGGTGTATTCATTGTCCGACGGCAGCAGGCTTTTTGATGCAGTAAGCTTAGCAGGCGGTTTTACCGACGAGGCAGATGAGGATTTTCTTAATCTTGCCGGCACGATCGAAGACGGTCAAAAGTATCATGTGCCCACAAAAGAGGAAACGGAAGGCATGGATCAGCCTGCGGCGGCAGCAGTCAGCGACGGCAGGATAGACATCAACCATGCCGGGGTGGACGAGCTGATGCAGCTGAGCGGCATAGGCGAGGGAAAGGCCAGAGCCATTGTCGCATACAGGGAAGAACACGGAGCATTTGCAAAGATTGAAGATATAAAAAATGTAACCGGCATAGGCGAAAATACTTACGCCGGGTTCAAAGACGATATTACGGCGCGGTAGCGCAGAAGGAAAGTAAAAATGGCAGAGCGTATTTTGATAGTGGATGATGAAAAGGCTATAGTAAAAGGCCTTAAGTACAGTATAGAGCAGGACGGAATGGAAACCGATGCGGCGTATGACGGGGAAGAAGCGCTGGAACTTGCCAGGACCAATCATTACGATCTGGTGCTTCTGGATCTGATGCTTCCCAAGATAGACGGCATGGAGGTATGCCGGCAGATAAGGGAGTTCTCCGATGTGCCCATTATTTTTCTTACCGCAAAGGGGAATGATATGGATAAGATCATGGGTTTTGAATCCGGAGCCGATGATTATATCGTAAAACCCTTCAACGTGCTGGAAGTTAAGGCCAGGATAAAAGTCTTTGTCCGCCGCGCGCGCAAGAAGAGCGCAGAGGTGGCTGTAAACTCAAAGCTTATAGAAAACGGCGAATTCAGATTTGACATCGAGAACAGAAGACTTTTCATAAACAACAGGGAGATAAATCTGACCACTAAAGAGTTTGATATATTGGAGCTTCTGGTTACGCATCCCGGCAAGGT
Source organism: uncultured Lachnospiraceae bacterium (assembly GCA_902787595.1). Next base: position 228 of record CADAHD010000052.1, on the reverse strand, counting down.
GTACAGCAGGGATAATCTTAAGGAGATCGTATGGGGCAGCGAGTATAACGGTGATGCCCGTACGGTTGACGTGCATGTCAGAAGACTGCGCGAGAAGATAGAAGAGACACCGGGAGCGCCCAAATATGTTCAGACCAAATGGGGATCCGGATATTTCTATAAAGGATGAAAAGATCGGAATATCTTAAGAGTTTCAGACTTCGTATCTTTTTAGTCATAGTTTTGGCA
>CADAHD010000051.1 GCA_902787595.1 uncultured Lachnospiraceae bacterium | reverse complement strand
ATAAAGCTCGCAATAATCCCCTGCCAGCTCCGATAGTCTCCGCCTGGCTTCTTCTTCGCTGAGCCCCTTAAAAAAATCTTTATCCATCAACGTATCCTCAATAACCCTTGAGCTTCTGCCTTACTTTCTGCTCCGCTTCATCCATGGTTTTCTCCCCGCTTCCCATCATGTTCTGAATATCCATGCAGCGGCGATAGAGCATGAACATTGCGTTTATCTCAAGACTTGCCTTCTGGTCGGTCCCCCACATATCATGCGAAAGTGTCACATGACGCTCGATGACCTTTGCCCCCAGAGTAGCAGCCACAACCGTAGGCTCCAGATTCTGCTCGTGCCCGCTGTAGCCCACTATGCAATGATAGCGTTCACGCAGGGTATTGATATAAGCCAGGTTAAGGCTCTCGGGGGGCGCAGGATAAGTCGAGTTGGTGTGCAGCAGCACATAATCACCGTTGCTGTAATCCTCCAGCCAAGAAACTGCTTTATCCAGCTCCTCCTGCGTGCTCATTCCGTCAGACATGATAATGGGCTTCTTATAGCTGCAGGCCGCCTTTATCAGTTCCTTATTTCCGTTGGCTGCGGAAGCCAGCTTGATAAAAGGAACATCATACTCCATAAGGAACTCAAGACTGGGCATATCCCAGGGACTTGCTGTCCACGCCAGCGGCTTCTCCCTGCAGTATGTATCTATATAGTCATATTCTTTCTTTCCGAATTCAACATGCTTTTTATAATCCAGATACGTCATCTGCCCCCAGGGGGTGTCACGCATCACGCTCTTCTGTGCTTCGGGAACAGCTATATCCGGCTCTCTCTTCTGGAACTTGACGCAGTTCCAGCCTATGGCAAAGGCCGCATCCATCAGCCGCTTTGCCACCTGCATATCGCCGTTGTGATTGATGCCTATCTCAGCGATAAAATAAGGGACCGGATTATCCCCCAATTCAAAATCCCCAAGCATTATTTTCTGATTAGCCATGATTTTCCCTCCACACTCTCTGTAAGATCAACTAGCAGAAAAATCTTACCACTATATTTTCATTATACTTTCTTTAAAAGAGATCCGCGGTTTCCAGCCGGTGTCGTTCTTAAGTTTCTCCACAGACACCGCCAGCGATACAAAGGGCTCCGGATCAGCCCCGAAAGACAGTTCAGTCCCGGGCGCGTATATGTCCCTTGCTTCTTCAACGAATTCCTTAAGCGGTCTGTATGCGCCGTTTGCAATATTATAAATCTCTCCGCTGCGGCCGCGCTGTGCCAGAGCCAGTAAAGCTTCGGCGCAATCGGCGGGATCCAGATAATCCCAATCCTGTCTGCAGCTGCTTAACGAAAAAGCTTCTCCGGCCTTAAGTTTTCTTACCAGATCGGGCATCATACGCCCCTCCGGCTCAAATTCGCCGGTAAGAGAAAATATCCTGCCCCATATCCATTCTATCCCCAGCTCCTGTGCCATCACACGGCTTAAATGGCAGGCCGAAAGCTTGGCTGCTCCGTATGCGCTGAAAGGCCGCGTAGAACTCTCTTCCGTGATAATTCCCTTCACCACACCGTACTCGGCCTGTGAACCTATACCTACAAAACGGCTGCAGCCCATCAATTCCGCAGCTTTAAGCGAATCCAGACAGCGATCGATATTTTCCTTTTGCGCAGGCATATCATTACGCCCGCCTCCCCAGGCCAGATCAAAGAAAACATCCTGCCCGGATCCCATATCATCAATGTATTCCGTAAGACTGTGCTGCTTTCTGTCGACATATACAGCCCGCAGCGTAGCGGAAGGATACCTCTCGCTTAATATACCCAGCCTGTCGTCATGCGCGGATCCCGGTCTTAATACGGCCGTGACCTCTATCCCCCGGGAAAGCAGAAGATCCGTAAGATGCACTCCTGCAAAACCCAGTGCTCCGCTTACAACAGCCTTCTTAATCTCCATCCTTGTTCTCCTCAAAATTGAGGCGCCGCTCTTCCACGACCACTGGCCTGTGTATCACACGGGTATTTATATTCAGAATATATTCACCTATCAGTCCTATAAAGAATATCTGTATGCCGCCCAGCACGAAAACGCCTATCATCACGGGCGCCATGCCCATGCTCATTGAATACCAGTGCGTCAGTTTGAGCACAAGGTATACGATGGCTATGATTATGCTGACAGCGCTTGTGAAGAAACCCAAAAAAGTAGCCAGACGCAATCCCACCTTTGTGTAGGAAGTAAAGGAAAGCATGGCCGCATCATACAGACTGTAGAAATTGTTATGCGTCTTTCCGGCCCTGCGCTTTGCCTGCTCGTATTTAACTTCCGTCATATTAAAACCGCCGCCGTACTCTGCAACAATACCGCGCAGGAAAGGAACCGGATCGTCCAGCTCCCGCAGCAGACGGATAAATGATCTGTCGTATAGTCCGAATCCCGTAAAATGCTCTATCATCTGCACATCAGACATATTCCGTATCATATGATAATATATGCTGCGGAACATATACATCAGGGGATTTTCCTTACTGCTGGTCTTGATGCAGCTCACCACCTTGTGCCCCTTCTCCCATTCAGCCACCAGCTGCGGGATCAGCTCAACGGGATCCTGAAAATCACAGCACATAGAGACCGTGCAGTCTCCGCTTGTCTGGCAAAGGCCATGAAAAGGCGAATTAAACTGGCCGAAATTGGTCACATTAAAGATCGCCTTGACCTTTTTGTCTTTTGCGCATATTTCTTCAAGTTTTTCCCTGGTTCCATCGGTAGAGGCATTATCTATAAAAACCAGCTCATAGTCATATTGTGAAAGCTGCTCTTTGAGCACCTTTCTAACCGCATCGGCCATGGCCTCTACGTTCTCGATCTCGTTGTAACAGGGTATCATCACACTGATGGTCTTCATAGTCATGGATTATACATGATTTTGTGTGGAAATGCAATTAGAAACGCAAGATATTCGGTATCGATTCTTGACATAAATCCCTGTGAATGCTATGATTTATGAAATTCGAACGGATCGTCCGCATCAAGAAAGCTTTTTCCGACAACAGAGGAATTTTATCATGCTGAAAAACACCCGTTTATGGGCCTGGCTCAGAAAGAAAAAAGCAGAACATACTGCCGCAACCGATCCCGAGCTGCAGAGCCGGAAGATCTTTTTGAGTACCTTTGGCCGCGAACCGGATCTTGATCAGCCGAAGAGCTTTAACGAAAAACTGCAGTATCTGAAACTTAAGCGCTATTATCACAACCCTGTGATCACACAGTGCGTGGACAAATACCGGATCCGCGAATATCTGACACAAAAGGGACACGCGGAACTGCTGCCGCAGCTCTACGCCGTTTGCGAGCGTCCGGAGGATATCCCCTGGGACAGCCTGCCGGAACGATTTGTTCTCAAATGCAACCACGGCAGCGGCTACAATATCCTCTGCCGGAACAAGTCGGCTCTCGACCGTAAAGACTGTGAATCCCGCCTGAAAAAATGGCTGAAGGAAGACTATTGGAAACGTTTTGCAGAGATGCAGTACCGGGATATCCCCAAAAGGATCATCGCTGAAGAATATCTTGGTGACGACATCCACACCTATAAATTCTACTGTTTTAACGGAATGCCCCGGGTGCTTTATATCTCCTCCAACGGAGAGAACGGGGAATATGACAAATACTACGATTATTTCGACATGGACTGGAAGCATATGAATCTGAGACTCCACGGTCACGAGAATCGTCCGGATCATGATGCGATCCCCTGTCCCGAAAGTTTTGAACGGATGAAGGCGCTCGCAGCCGAGCTCTCCGCGGATTTTCCTTTTGTGCGCGTGGATCTCTATGACATCAACGGACGCATCTATATCTCCGAGCTCACCTTTGTGCCCACAGGCGGCATCATGGTGCTGGATCCGCCTTCCACTGATATGGAATGGGGCGGATGGCTATCCCTCTAATCCCAGAGTTTTAAGTACAGCTCTTTTTTACCTTTCCGGCAGGGCTGCTGCTGCAGGTGCACGCCGCCGAAAAGATTTCCTTCCAGCAGAAACGCTTCCTCATTTTCTCCGATCACTACGTCCCAGCCTACATAGCGTAATCCTTTTATACGGCTGTGGGCCAGCTTTACGATACGGAACGCCTCTTCCCAGGCCGGTACACAAAAGCCCGTGATCTGTGCCCCGGTATCGGGATGTGTGCTGTATTCACCGCCCTTTCCGTCTACAGCCGGGCTGCTCACGATCCCTGTATCCGTATCAACCTCCGCCGCCATCCCGCCGGCGTGCCAGTTATCCACGACCCGTCCGCTCCTTCCGATCCTGAGCACCGCGCCGCTTACCGTGATCCTGCTGCCCTCCTTATCGGCGACCGTATAGATCCGCAGCGTGTTCACGGAGGAGGGGTTCAGTGCCGCCAGATCCTTATGCTGGGTAAGAAGCTCCTCGATCACATAATTCTCTTCCTGCAGTGAACGGTACAGCTTCCGGCTCTCTTCTTCCGTAAGCTTTTCCGTGATAAAGATCCCCTTTCCCTGTACTCCCCCCGCCGGTTTCACGATCCTTTTTTTCCCCGTGCAGAAAGTGACAAAACGCTCCTCCGTATCGTTTAAGATCCACTCCCGGCCTAAAAGATCGGCAAAGAGACGGTTAAACTCAGGCTTATATTCCACACTTTTCCACACAGGATCCGCGCTGGTCCCATTAAAATGGCGGACCATCTTCTTTAATCCGCCTTCGGTGATATAGGTCTTTCTCTCCCTGTTGGGCATCCCCTCAAAATGGTACAGGAAATAATCCATGGCATCCAGCCCGGGACAGTAAAGCTCCGCACACAGCAGATCCAGATAACGCGCTAATCTCCAGGACGCCGGAGCATCCGGCCGTACTGCGGCCACCATGCTGCGAAAGCTGTGTTCCCCCGCACCGCCGGCAAAATAATCCCGCGTGCTTGTGAAAACCCGTTTGATCTTTCCACTCAGTCCCATACTTTTAGTCCTTTCTCCCCGCTCTCCGGCGCATCATATCATATCCACCGGCCGTGTCAGGATATGATGCGTTCTCCAAGTATTATGGGCAGCACTCCCATAGGATCCGCCGCAACGCCTATAAAGGGATAAGCTGATACATCTTTCTCGTTTTTAAAGCCAAAGCCATAGGTTACCGCGATAAACGGTATCCCAGCTGCCGCAGCTCCTTTTGCATCATTATCGGTATCCCCTATCAGCACACATTCTTCTTTACGCGCGCCCAGTTCTTCTATGCACATGCGCACTATGTCCTCTTTTTTCAGAACATTTTCTCCGTCCGCCCCGTGCATAACCTCGCAGTATTCATGAAAACGGAAATGCTTAAGCAATGTAAGCGCATAGTCTTCACGCTTATATGTTGCCACGGCCATCTTTATGCCGTTTTCCTTAAGACCTTCGCAAAGTTCATATATACCGTCATAAGGCGATGCCATTAATAGCGTTTGGGTGCTGTAAAAAGCGCGGAAAATATCTGCCGCCCTCTGAGCCTCTTCCTTATCACAGCCGTAATGATCCATAAAGGATTTCTGTATAGGCGGTCCCACAAAGCTGAGCTGTTCCTCAAGCGACAGTTCCCTGTATCCCAGCTCTTTTGCGGCATGCTTAATACTCTCGAGTATCCCTTCCCTGGTATCAAGCAACGTGCCGTCCAGATCGAATAAAACATTCTTTATCATACTGTATACCTTATGCTTTCGAATTCCTCTCTGTCCAGGAAAGGCGCCATATCATCAAGAGAAGGCGATACGATCTTGCCATCCGGTAATATCTTCGAAGACGATTTGGGTTCAAAATTCTGATCCGGATCCACAACGGCCTCACAGATGCAGGGTCCGTCGCAATTCAATACTTCATCAAATATATCATCGGCTCCCGCCTCGTTATCCAGTCTGAAATACTTAATTCCAAAGGCTCCTGCAAGCTTTTCAAAATCAGGGAAGCCCACACCGCTCTCACTGTCTATGCCTATAAAAGGCGGTTTAAACAGGTTCCTCTGGGTCTGGCGTATCGACAGGTAACCGTTATTGTTGAGTATGAACAGCTTCACTCCCAGCCCGTTATGCGCTATGGTGGCAAGCTCCTGTATATTCATCATAACGCTGCCGTCTCCGTCTATGCAGATCGTTCTTCTGCTGTTATCGGATACGGCCACGCCAAGAGCAGCCGGCAGACCGTAGCCCATAGCCGCGCAGCCGGAGTTCGTAAACATCCTCTGTCCCTGCTTGATCTTTGCCGCCTGAAAGGTGATCACACAGGCAGAACCGTTGCCGCATATGATGCGGTCATCTTCCTTCAGCTTTGCAAATAATTTATCAATAAATACATAGGGATTGATCAGACCGTTCCCGTGAAACCCCTCCTTAACCGCCGGAAAACGCGAAAGCAATTCCCTGCACCAGAGCCGCCATTTTTCATGAGCCGGGGCAGGCTCATAATCCTGCTCGAGCATGACGTCCAGAAAATCTCCGGCCTGCGCATGTATAGGCAGATCCACCTGCAGCGTGGGTTTGTACAGTTCTCTGGCGTCTATGTCAACAACTGCCTTAAACGCATTTTTAGCAAAATCAAAATGATTGTAGCCTATCATTCTTATATTCATCCTGCAGCCTATGCTTATGAGCAGGTCACAGTTCTGAACGGCAAAATTACCGGATCTTATGCCCACCGTACCGGGCATGCCTGCATAATAAGGATTATCAAAAGCTATGGTATCATTGGCATTCCACGCAGTTACTGCCGGGATCCTGTATTTTTCGATAAATCTAAGCAGCTTATCCCTCGATGCCCCCGGGTTTATTCCTGTTCCGGCCAGGATCAGCGGCGCCTTTGCTTCCTTTATCTTCTTAAGAAGTATCTCAATTGCAGACTCCCTGACTGCGGGTATCCCCCAGGCATATCCCTGAACATCCAGCGGGATATCAAGCCAAACCGGGCCCCCGCGCCCGTTAAGAGCAAGGTATAAAGCCTTTTCAAGGTGATAAGCGATCTCCTCCTGCTTCGTTACCATCACCGCATATTTGGTCATATTCTTTACGGAATCGATAACATTGAATTCCTGATCGCCCAGCTGGCGCAGATTAAGCTCCGGACAGGCAGCGATCGTCGTTTCTCTTTTTACCTGTCCCGACAGTATAAACATAGGGATGGAATCCAGCCATCCTCCCATCACGCCGGTTATGGCATTGGTGCCTCCCGGGCCGCTGGTCACGCAGACCAGAGCCAGCTTGCCGGTCATGCGGGTATAACCCTCAGCCGCAATGGCGCAGGCCTGTTCATGATGGTTAAATATGCAGCGCATCCCCTCCTGATGGCCTATGGCGTCATCAAGATGCATCGCTCCTCCGCCGGTTACCATAAAGCAATCGGTAACACCGTTTTTTACAAGAAATTCCGAAATGTACTCTGCAACTTTTATTTCCATATCCTTTTCTCTCCGTAAAACTTCTCCGCTGCGAGCAGCATCTGTATCCTTTGCTGCGCATGATCTCTGCGCCGTATCCTTTTATCAGGATAGCAAAAATGTATCAGATTGCTGCACCGTTTATGTCTTCTTCCGCATCATAAGCAGAATAGGTTACAAAGATTATATCCATGCTCTTTCTGTATTCTGCTATCGAAGCCTTCATATGACTGTTTAAACTGAACGCTTCTCTTTTTATAAACGAATATTCCATTTCCGGATTATTATAATTGCTCTCTTTATCCGAATAGCCGTCAAAGCCTGCGCAGTAAACTTCCTTTATGCCTATACCGTTTAAAAACTTGATAAGCATCAGAAACGAGTTGTCTATTATCTTTTCGTCCTTTTCCAGCAGCGCAGCCCTGTTGATCACAAAATCAAACTTACCGTTCCGGCAGGTAACATTGCTCGTAGCCAGAGTTTTAACACCGGCATTCCGTTCTTCCTTAAGCGCCAGAGTCATATCATGGTAACGCTTGGGATTGGTAATGAATACACAGTCTGCCGTCACTTCCTCAGGAAGATAGTTTACGGATATTATCACAGGCTCGTTCTTTGCCACAAACCCCCTAAGCTTATCAGCCTGAAGCGCTATATTCTTTCCGGGGCCTACCAGCAGTATCTTTCTGCTGCCCGCAAAATCAAGAAAGGCATTCACAGCCTCACCTTCGTTACAATACTGCTCTACAAAACTCTTATATACTTCACGGCCCGTCTCTTTATCATACAAAAGCTTTTTGTCTTCCGGCCCTATCGTAGACAATAGTCTGTCGATCATGGAAACCGAAAGATTCTCTTCCTTCTCAAAATCCGAAAGATAATTGGGGTGACATCTGTTCTTTGCAGTCAGATAAAAGAACAGCTTATATCCCCAGGGAGTCTTTTTATAAAAATCGATCACAGATTCGTTGATGGCCTCGAGCATGGCATCGATATCATAAGCTTTTCCATAACGTTCATTAAGGCTCATGGCCACCAGCTCCGTGGGATCGTTGCCCGCGCTCTTGCCCATCCCGTACAGCGTGCCATCCACTATCACATCATGCCCTGCTTCACAGCCCAGGAATGAGAGTACATTTGCATAAGCCAGCTGAAAGTTATTATGCGCGTGAAAACCTATCCTGATGCCGCCATCCACATACTCATCCAATATCCTGTATATGCGCAGCAGCCACTCGCTGTCCATAAGGCCGTAGGTATCCACCATAGATACGGCATAGGGCTTAACATCATTTACCAGCCCGATAAGCTCCTTAAGCTCATCCTCCGTATAACTGGTCACCGATACCAGCTGCGAAAACACCTTATATCCCAAAGCCTTTATCTGCCTGCAGAATTCCATCGCATCATGCATCTTCCCTTTTTTAAAGATCACACGTATGCCGTCCAGACAGCTTTCCCCGCAGGGCGCGATATTCTCTATGGCGCAGGTTCCGTAATCTATCATGCCCACAAGCATTGAGCTTTTTTTATCTAAGGCGCCGTAGATCCTGTCTGCCGACTTGGTATCGGGAAATATAGTCCTGTCGATATCAAAAGGTCTGCGCTCATCAATAAAACCAAGTTCGATGATATCGACGCCCGCGTCGACCAGGCGCTCAAATATGCTTACCGTATTCCTGTAGCCAAAGCGCCAGTCGTTCACATATCCGCCGTCACGCAGCGTACAGTCAAGAAGCTGTATATCCTTCATGTGCTCTCCTTCGGATCTGTCACGGTTCAGCCGGTTCAACGGCAGATCCTTATTTTCTGTATGAAGCAAGTTTCTTACGCATCTTTTCCGCAAATACGGCGCAGGGCATTGTCAGGCTCACCCGGCCGTCGTGATGTCCCACACGTTTTTCTTCCGGCGGAAGCTTCATATAATCGCCGTATTCCGTCTTAAGATAGGTATCCGTATCTGCCGGGAAACGCACCTGCACTCCTTCAAATTCCAGCTCCGTATGATCTTCAAATACTTCTGCCGGGAAAGTTCTGTAACGCACTTTGGCATTCCAGGCAAACAGTATCTCTTTAGAGCCTTTTACCGGATGCTTTCTGAGCTCTGCTTCCCATTTTTTAAGGAAATACCGTTCGGGCAGGAAAAAGCATTTCAGAACAAGCCATGACAGTTTTTCCCGCAGACTCTTATTATCCCTGAAAAGACACATTGTCTGCTGACTCAGGTAATCATACCATAAGGCTTTTTGCTCAAAGACCTTTCCCGCTATCCCCGCAGGCTTTCCGGTCATGGGCATAACATCTATGAATACCCCATGGTACTCATCCGGATAGTACTTCATGTAATACTGGACATAACATGTCCGCTTGTCGGTAACCCTTGCGAACATGCGCGGAAAATGCGGATGATCATGATAGGATACTATCTCAAGATAATCCGGCAGTTTCTCTTTTGCCAGCTCTATAAAGCGGTCAAACTCTTCGATGGGCACGGAAATGTCCAGATCATCATCCCAGGGGATGAATCCTTTGTGGCGCACCGCTCCCAGACAGGTGCCCGCGATCCCGTAATAGGTAATGTCGTTCTCCTCACAGAGCTTCTTTACCTCAAGAAAAATACTGAATATAACTTTCTGTAATTCTGTCATTTTCTGCCTCCTTTAGCTTTCCCGCCTGCAAAAAAGCGCTTCTTTCCTTCCTGCAAAAGAATCCTGACTATCCTCCGTAAAGGCGGACGGGCATTCTTTTCCACTGCCTCATAAAAACTCTTTTTCTTTAACATTGAGAAAAAACGATCCCTGTTCTCGTGCATATATACAGGCTTTGATGTTATGGTCTGCGCCGACAGAGCCTTATCTTTATCAATTGCGATCAGAATTAGTTCTTCTTTAACATCATTTACCAGTTCTTTTCCCTTATCGGTCACGGCCATTATCAGTGAAGCACCTTTGGATACATCCAAACCCTTGCACTCTCCTTCAAGCCCCCAGTGATCGGATAGGGTAATATCCGCCACCCGCTCCCTTCTTGCAAAGCCGCATACTCCGCAGGACGGCCTGAGAAAAAGCCTTTTGTAATATCCTTTCAGATAAGGGTCTTCTTCCTTAAACAGGATCTTTTCCGATCCGTCATCAAATATCATCCGCGCAGATCTGATATCACCCTTTCCGCAGCCTTCACTTTTATTTCTGAATTCATATGAGCTTATTTTTTTTCCGTATTTTTTTTCTGTTTCACTTATATATCCGTCAAACAGTTTCTGCGGCGGGACTCCGCGGCACAAAACGGATATCAGCAGCAGGTCCTCACAGCGGCAGCGCTTCTGTTTAAGATATTTTTTCAATGCTGCGCACTGACAGGGCAGGCCTGAAAAGGAGATCTTTTTATCTTCTTTAAGCTGCATTTCTATATCTGCAAAACATGAGCTCATATCGCTCTGTACATATTTTGATTTTCTGAATTTACCGCATCCTTCATTATCATACGACGGGATATGCCTTACTTTCAGCTTTTCATCCATAGCAGCACCGTAAACCGTATACCCCCTGTCCGTCAGCTGCCTGCACAGAGCGCTGAAAGCTCCGCCCGAAGTGCTTTTCTCCACCACAGTCCTGTCTTTATTGACAGCGATGTATGCTTCTATCCCCTCCGGCTTATAAAAGTCCTTATACCCTTCAGGACATGCTTTCTCACAGAGTCCGCATGATATGCACTTATCCTTATCAACCTGCGGATATAAAAAGCCTTCCTCATCTTCTTTCATGCTGATGCAGCCGGAAGGACATATCGAAGCGCAGGCGCTGCAGCCGCAGCATTCATTTTTTTTGCCATCTTTCAAAAAAGCCATTTGCCTGTCAGCCTATACCCCTGTATATATGCTCATCCTTCCTCAATCTTTCGCAGGACATCGGCAAGCATCGTTGACGAAACTCCCTGAGTATGCGGAAGAAACACCACGTCCACACTCAGCTTTCGGAATTCCTCTGTTATGCGTGTATACATATCGCTGCCTTTCCAGTCAGATCCGTGAAAAAGCGCATCAAAATGAAAACGTTCCCAGGCCTCCATTTTGTTCATGGAAGTCTGGGGCACCACTATATCCGCATATCGTATTGCTTTAACTATCTCTATACGTTCGTCAAAAGGTATTATGGGACTCTTATGCTTATACTCCATGACCAGTTCATCGGTACTTACACCGACTATCAGAGTTTCACACTGCTCCCTGGCGCGTTTTAAGATATTCAGATGTCCGATATGAAACATATCGAATACTCCCGTAGTATAGCCCAGCTTATAGCGTTTGACCGAATCATTTCCTTCCATACCGAAGTTTATTCTCCTCTGACTTTTTTATCCGAAGCAATATCCTGTTTGATCTGAGTAGAGCTGATCTCCGGAGTTCTGGGCAGATAGACGACCTCTGCCCCTTCTTCCTTCAGGAAATCAAATTTACCCTCCCAGTCATCGCCGATCACAAAAGTGTCTATATGATACTCATGCACATCGCTGCGTTTCTGTTCCCAGCTTTCTTCAGGTATTACCAGATCTACATATCTTATGGCTTCCAGCAGATTTTTTCTCTGTTCATAAGAAAAATAGCAGATCTTATTCTTCTCCACCCTGTTGAATTCATCTGTTGACAAGGCCACTATAAGATAATCTCCCAGTTCCTTTGCCCTCTTTAAGAGCGCTATATGCCCGTAATGCAGCAGATCAAAGGTCCCGTATGTTATAACTCTTTTCACTTAAGTCCCTTCCTTTCCGGCCAGCTCCATAGAGATAAAATGCTCCGGATAACGTTTATCCTCCGGCGGCAGAGCCATATAATCCCCGTAGATCATGCTCAGCATCTCATCCGCGCCCTTAGGGCAGGGGAAACTCTTATCTCTTATCTTTCCGCGGACTCTGCGCACAAACCATGTCTTTTTATATATCTTGCCCCAATACGGTTCTCTCTGCTGATCGTTCGATATGAAAAATCCGGCTGAATTCTTACGGCCCAGTGCAGATACCCTGTCGTACGCAGCCGCAAGCAGCTTAAGCGGTATAAAACGCCCTATCGCAGGGAAAACATATGACCCCAGTTTATTCAATCCCTTATATTTATCATGCTCCACAACAGGTCTGTGCCCCATTGCCAGCGCATATACCACGCGCAGCGCCAACAGCTGCAGCGCAAAATGGGATGAAACATTATCAAAAACAAAGAGATCGACGCCGGGATGCGAATACCGCCCGCCGTAATAATCATGATCGGCCTTGAGATTATTCACCGTAATATCGGAATCTACTATCCTTGAGATAAAGTCAAAGAATTCGGGATAATCCCTGTGGTCAACAAGCCTGTATCGGCCTCGCTCTTCCTTTTTAAAAGCCTTTATAAAGCGCTCATAATCCGGCCGTGCAAAAACAATATCCACATCATCGTCCCAGGGTATGAAATCCTTATGCCTGACAGCTCCCAAAAGAGTTCCCGCCAGCAGGTAATAACGTATATCATTCTCCGTGCAGATCCTGTCTACCTCACACAGAAGACTGTAGTTAATATCATGGATGCGCCCAAGATAATCACTGACAGCTTTTTTTTCTTCTTCATTCATACAAACATCCCGCCTTCCGAAGGCTTTATGATCTGATGCGCGCGGATATACACATACCGCCGCATCAAAAAAACATATCATTATATTTTACCAAAAAAAGTACTGCTGCGCAAATCAGCTTTTTGTCTTCAGCTGACTTATCATCCCAATGATGTCCCGGCGTCTGATAAGCATAATAAGGATCACTGCAGCCACTATCCCGTACCTTATCACTGCATGCTGATAAGAGAATGTAAGCAACAGGCCTGCAGCCACAACTCCGGCCTGTATCATAAAAATAATACGGCTGTCAAAGGGATACCTGCCCTCGCAGCAGTCCCTGCATATGATCATCATATAGATATAATGGAACAGCGCATACAGGATATAACATATCATGGTCGTATATCCGGCCGCCACATATCCGAAACGCGGTATGAACAGATGATTGAGCAGCAGATTGAGCACGGCGCTGGAAAAGGTGGCTATTACCAGATATCCCTTCTTCTCATAATAAAACGCAAACTTTCCGTACACCGAATAACAGAAAGTAAAGAAGATCCCTATCGTAACCGGAGGGATACACCATATGCCTTCCTGATAATCCGCCGGTGCAAAAATATATACTATCTCGGGTGCCAGCACGATTATCAATATGCTCACGGCGGCTACCAGCAGCATAAGGCTGTATACGATCCTGCCCAGGTCTTTTTCTTTCTTTTCCTTTATCTTACCGTAGATCCAGGGCGTAGCGCTCTGATTGAGCGCCGATACCAGTATCGACAGGATCAGCGAAACTGAATATGCCAGGCCGTATACGCCCGCCTCTTCTTCTCCGATCAGATTCTTTATCTGTATCCTGTCTGCCTGATTGAGCAGGGTCTGAGACAGATAATGCGGGATCAGCGGGATACAGAACGCAAGCGAATATTTCCAGATATCAGCAGCAAAGAAACAGCCTCCCTTCTTAAGCTTTGCAATAAAAAGCCAGAAATATACCAGGAATTCAACGATCACTGTTCCCCAGACTTTGGCAGTCACTTTGTCCTCAAAGCTTAAAACCATGATTATCTCAACCACAGGCTTAAGCAGTGAGGAGATCAGCGTAACAGCCAGCAGCAGCTTATACCTGTACTCCACCCTTTCAACGTTTGCCCACAGTGCAAAGACCGCCCCTGTCCAGATATTTATCAAAAGGGCGATCATCTGCAGCGTATTCAGCTCAAGCAGACCATTCCAAAACGAAGCAAAAACATAATAAAGGCCGGTCCAAGCCAGCACAAGAACGGTAGTCAGGCCCAGCACCGCCGAAGTAAAAGCATCACGTTTTTCGCTGAATTTGACGATCCCCTGCAGATGCATGCCGTTAGCCATGCCAAGGGCAACAATGATCGACAGAATGGTATACCAGGAATTATATACACTAAGATTGCCGTATTCGGCCTTAGTAAGAATACGGGTAAATAAAGTAACGGTGATCACCGACATCCCTTTTTGAAGGAATGTGCATACCACGAACCATAACGACGCCTTCACAGATGCAGAAAGCGCATTATATTTTTCTGCGAGGCTCCGGACAGATTTCATGATCCGAATCTACCCCTCAAGCCACTTCATCCAGGGCGCATTACCCTCATTAACCATCTTGTCCAGCTTTTCCATCTCGCGCTTGGTATCCATGCAGCCCCAATAACCGTCGTAACGATATGCCTGAAGCTCTCCCTCTGCCGCCAGACGGTTCAGGGTATCCTTTTCAAGAACAGTCTCATCGCCGTCTATATAATCGAATATTGCCGGCTCAAATACCATATATCCCACATTGATGCGCGAAGAATCTTCCACATCTTTCTCGCGGAAACTGCTTACCCGGCTGCTTTCTTCTTCTATATCCAGCACTCCGAAACGCTGTCCCACGGATACCGCGGTAAGCGTGGCGATCTTTCCTTTTTCTATGTGATACTCAAGCAGCTTTCCGATATCCAGATCACTTACTCCGTCGCCATAGGTCA
This sequence comes from uncultured Lachnospiraceae bacterium, assembly GCA_902787595.1. The sequence goes on along the minus strand of CADAHD010000051.1, from coordinate 2,384 downwards.
TAAAAAAGCGCTCATTACCCACATAAGGCCTTATTCGCCTGATACGACCGCCCGTCATGGTATCCAGCCCGGTGTCAACTATGGTCACCTTCCAGGGCTCTGCCACGTTGGTATGAACCTCCATCTTTCCGCCATCGGTAAAATCAAAAGTCACATCCGAATTATGGAGATAATAATTTGCAAACCACTCCTTTATCACGTGCTGCTTATAGCCGGCGCAAATGATAAAGTCATTAAACCCATGATAGGAATACTCCTTCATGATATGCCATAGGATAGGCTTTCCGCCTATCTCTATCATGGGCTTGGGCTTCAGATGGCTCTCCTCGCTTATCCTGGTGCCGTATCCGCCGGCCAGGATCACGACTTTCATATTATTACTCATTATCTTTATCTCCGAAGGTCAGCTTGCTGTAGTATTCCAGAATACACTGGCGCATAAGGATCAGCGCAGATGCCACGGCGCTGTTTCGCACCTTTGCGCGGTTTCCGCTGAAACGATAATCCCTGATGGTTATCTGTCCGCAGACATTAACTGCTATATATACAAGGCCCACAGGTTTTTCCGGCGTTCCTCCATCCGGCCCCGCTATGCCCGATACCGCAACAGCCACATCGGACTTGGTGTAGAAAGCAACGCCTTCCGCCATTTCCTTTACCACCTGAGCGCTTACGGCTCCGTATTTTTCCAGGCTCTTGCGTTTTACGCCTATTATCTTTCTCTTGGCCTTATTTGAATATGTGATATATCCGGATTTGAATATCTCCGAAACTCCGGGCACATTTATCAGACGCCCGGCTATAAGCCCGCCGGTACAGGACTCCGCCGTGGTCACCGTAAGCTTGTTCGCCAGCAGCAGCTCCACTACAGCCTGCTCCAGAGTGGTATTCTCATCAGTCGTAAATACGCTGTCTCCAAGCCTGTTCTTAATCTCTTTGATAACCGGCTTTACCAGCTTCTTCGCGCCCTTTTCATCTTCTGCGCCTGCAGTAACGCGGACATGCACTTCTCCGGTCTTTGCGTAGGGCGCAACCGTAACATCTCCGCCTGCGCTGATAAGATCATCAAGGAGCTCCGCCACTTCGCTCTCGGCACGGCCAACGATCTTGACCATTGCAGAATATATCACCTGCCCCGTATCTTTCTGGAGCATCGCAGCGACCTCTCCCTCCCACATTGCGGTAAGCTCTTCGGGAGGACCCGGCAGCAAAAGTATCATGGGTGCATTATCGGCATTCTTTCCGAATTTCTTTGCCTCTTCGGCACTGAGCCTTATAAAGACTCCGGGAGCCAGACCGTTATTATTGTCTATGATCCTGGCGCCCTCGGGTATCTGTGCCTGGCGGATATTATTCTTGCTCATTTTCTTGCCGCGACGGTCAAAATAAAGCTTTATCCGCTTTTCGCTGGTTTCATCCACATTAAGCTTTCTGCCTAAAAGCTTAGCGACTACTTCCTTAGTGATATCATCCTGAGTTGGCCCCAGTCCGCCGGTCACCACTAAAAGATCGGATCTGGACAGGGATGTGCTTATGCACTCCTTCATCCTTTCAGCATTATCGCCCACCACAGTCTGATAATAAGAAGCTATTCCAAGCCTGGCATATTGCTGCGCCAGATACGCCGCATTGGTATTTACAATATTGCCCAGCAGTATCTCCGTTCCCACGCACAGGGTTTCAGCTGTCATTTTTGATCACCTTCCTTAAGCACATCACGGTTTCTTATTAGATAATCCAGCAGTGAGATTATCGTAAGCGCCAGTGAGATATACATAAGCGCTATGGTCACATATTTGAGCGCCTCGATATTCATGGTCATAAATATCACCATAAACATTGTAAAAGCAGTCTTAAACTTGCCCCACCAGCCGGCAGCAATGACCCTGCCCTGTTCTACCGCCACCAGCCTGAAACCGCTGATAACAAATTCCCTGGCTATTATGATCACCACTATCCAAGAGGGCATACGCTCAAGCTCAACAAAACAGATCATCGCTGAACAAACCAGAAGCTTATCCGCAAGCGGATCCATAAACTTTCCGAAATTGCTTATCATATTGTATTTCCTGGCTATATAACCATCCAGGAAGTCCGTAAGCGAGGCAACAACAAAAATAGCGAGGGCTATCCATTTGGAAGCGCCACCCGCCAGATCCGTCATCAGAAACAAAATATAAAAAGGTATGAGTAAAACTCTTAATATCGTAAGCTTGTTGGGAAGATTCATCTTCACTGCACTATCTCTCCGTTCAGGTCATAAATATCGGCGCTCTTTATCCTTACATCAAGTATTGTGCCGCTCATATACTCAGTATCGGTATTCGCGAACACATATCCGTCAACATCGGGCGCATCCCCGTAGCTTCTGAGCACCAGTACGT
>CADAHD010000050.1 GCA_902787595.1 uncultured Lachnospiraceae bacterium | reverse complement strand
ATCATCTTCTTACGGCTCTCCTTGGGACCTATGCCATCCTTCCAGTGATATTCATCTGCAAAGCAGCCGCCGGGCCAGCGCAGCACGGGGATCTTAATAGCTTTAAGAGCCTCTACCACATCGGTGCGCATGCCGTTAACATTGGGAATGTCTTTGTTGTTTTCACCAACATAAAGACCTTCATATATGCAGCGTCCAAGGTGTTCTGAAAAATGTCCCTGCAATTCGGGATTGATGTGACCGCAAAGATGTCCGGGATTGATAAAAAGCTTCATCTGTAACCTCCGATCGAAATAAAAATAGATATAAATAATCTACACCAAATACAGCTAATTTGCAAGGTAAAAGCATATATTTACAAGCCTGCAGCCGCTGCTATATCGGCTATCAGACGCGGGTCTTTTACGTCCCTTCCGACAGGTGTTAAAAAAGGCGCGTCCGTTTCCGTAAGCAGCATTTTCGCAGGTACCTGTTCTATAACTTCCTTTATTTTCCGGGCGTTGCTCCTTAAGACAGAAGTACCTATGCCTATCCTCCAGCCCAGCTTTACAAAACGAAGCGCCATCTCTGCGCTGTAGGAAAAACCGTGTATCACTCCGCCCAGCTGCGGATACTGCGAAAGGATCTCTATCGTATCCTCTGCTGCCGCGACAGAATGCACTATAACAGGCAATCCCCTGCCTTCATACAGCCCGGAGGCCGCATCAAGATCCTTCATGCGCGCTGCCATATCCAGCTGTCTTTTAAAAGCCTCCTTCTGCGCGCTTATCTTCTCACTGTATTCTTCTGCCGGTTTTAAGCCTCTGTAATCCAGCCCGCATTCTCCCAGCGCCACGGTATCAGGCGAACCCAGCAGTTCCGCCAGTCTTTCCCAGTCCGTCTCCGTCAGATCATTGACATATTGAGGGTGAAAACCGTAGGCCGGTCTTAAAAGCCGATATTCACTGCATACTCTGCGCACCCTTTCCATGGACACCGGATCATAGGAAGGATCGATCACCTCTCTCACTCCCAATTCTTCAAGGCTTTTCAAAAATCCGGCCCTGTCATCATCATATACAGACTCATCATAATGTGCATGTGTATCAAAATACTCTCTCTTCATTCTGCTATTTATACCCTTTAATTTTATGCGGATTTAGTGTACAATATTTTTATGGTTGATTATAAACTTTTGGAAAAACAGATCAAGGACAGCGCTAAAGAAGAAAAGCAATATCTTCCAATTCTTTCAATTACTGTCGCTATCATCAAAAACAACATCCCGGGTATCAACTGGGTAGGTTTCTTTTTGAAAGACAATGACGGGCTTTATCTTGGCCCCTTCCAGGGAAATGCATCAACAGTTATCCGTTTGCCTGAAGGAAAGGGTCTGTGCGCCGCTGCCATCAAAAAGAACGATATGGTCTATGTTCCCGATGTGCACGGTTATCCGGATTATATCCCGGGTGATGAGGCTACGGATTCCGAACTGATATTTCCTCTGCACGCCAGCAATATCATCATAGGCGTCCTGGCTATATCAAGCCCCATACTTAACCGCTTTTCCGTAAGCGACAGGGACAATATCCGCAGGCTTGTGACCATGGTGGAAAAATCCGCAGACTTCACTGCCATCACCGGTAAAATGCCTGCCACCACCCAGAAACAGCCGGCTAAAACGCATAACATGCCTTTCGAATTATGGCTATACGCCATCAAGGGCCTGGCCCAGACTTACGAAATGGTCGAGCCCATATATTCACAGCTTTCAGACCAGGAAAAGAAAGCTCTTCAGGAAGAATACGAAAAGACGGCGTAAGCTACGCCGCCTTTTTTATTATGATACCTTTTTCTCTTCTGCTTTTTCCTTGACCTCTATCCCCGGGAAATTGAATACAAAGTCCATTATCTTTTTGGGCATCTTCTTCTCAACCAGTCTGGTATAGAGCATGTATCCCGCAAATCCCGCCATGGCTCCCAGTATCGCTCCGCAGATAACATCCGTAGGGTAGTGCACGCATACATATATTCGTGAAAGCGCTATCATCACTGCCAGTACTAAAGCAGGGATACTGTAGCGTTTTTTCATCTTCATGTAGGGCAGCACGCTCGATACCGAAAATGATGCAGCCGTGTGTCCGGAAGGAAATGAATAATCCCATTGGGGTTTAACTATACAGATTATCTGCTCGTACAGATCATAAGGTCTGGGTCTTGCTATCAAGGGTTTGATGATAAAGTTGCAAAGGATAACATTGATCACCAGCGCCATTGCACAGGCTATGCCTACGCGCCTGGTCTTTTTTATCACCAGCAATACCATTATCAGTAATATCCACGCTATACCGGCCTTCCCCAGGTGCGTTATAAATATCACTATCGGATCCAGCCAGTCCTTGCGAATATTGTTCATGACATATTCAAGTATGGATATGTCAAAGCTGTCTATTGAAGTCATAAATAATGAGTCTCCCTGTTCTTAAGATCCGCGCTGCGCTCAGGATGATGCAGTCATCAGATCCGTTTTATCACATAAGGTAAGCGAGTACATATACCAGCGGTGAATTCCAGTATATTGTTATCTCATTTGTGCTGTAGGAACGCCAGTCATCAACATACCACATCATGGGCGGACGTCCGTCCAGTATCTCTTTATTTGCCATGGTATCGCACGCCCGGTAGTTGGGTCCGCCGGATACATATCCGGGTATGGGCTCATCTACGCCGTCGGCAACAGTAGGTCTGTTGTGAGGACTCCTGAATGCTTTCTCCCCATAGCCCGTTACATAGCTGGTATCCATTGCATTGCGTCCCAGTATATAATCAAGCTGCGTCAAAGCGTAGTTCAGATACTCTTCTTTACCGCTGAGCTTGTTTGCAAAGCAGAGCTCCATTGCGTTGCACAATACCTGCATATTGCTGCCCCAGCAGAAATTATAAGGATGGAAAGCCAGTTCATAAGGGCTGCCTGCCGCTACCTTGCAAAGTCTGTCCGCCTCCTCTATCCAGTTGCCGTAAAGCTTATCGCAGATATCCTGAGGGAACACTCCCTTCTTTGCCATCAATATGCTCATTGAAGCGAGTCCGCCTACATCTGCCCAGCCCAGAGCTACCGTGCTTATGCGCAGCTCCAGTATCTGGCGTATGCTCCATACCCACTTCTGGTCTCCGCTGAGTCTGAAAAGCTCTGCTGCCGCCCACATGCGCTCATCCGCGTCACACATATCCTCATAGGTGCCGGTGTGCACTTCGGAAGGATTTTTAAATACAAATCCCGGATTGGCGATCAGCCACTTGCCTGCTGCCAGCGCCGATCTCTTATAAGCTTTTGCTCTCTTTTCGTCAAATTTTTCGTATACGCGGGAAGCCAGCGCCATAACAGCTGCCTGATCTGCGGTTGCCAGTGATGAAACCGGTGTTATAACAGGCTCAAGCTTGTCGTCTTCAGGCATTACAAAATCCACAAAGCTCATGGATGTCGCTTTATGATGTACGCCTCCGTCCTTTTCCTGCATCTTGAGCATCCAATCCAGCTCGTATGCGCATTCATTAAGAATATCGGGGATGCCGTTGCCGCTCTCCGGTATGTTATTGGACGCCTTAAACGCCTTGGGCTTTAATTCATAAGCATAAAGAAGATGCGCAAGGGTAACAGCTCCTGCCGTCACATATCTTCCGTAATCACCTGCATCATGCCATCCGCCTTTAAGCTTCACATATTTTGCGGGCTCGCTGTAAAGCACCCTGGCGTTCATGCAATGGCATGCTTTATGCGCGAATCTGCCGGCATATTTTTCTTCCAGCTTCATGCCGCAGCGCTGGAAATAATACATGCGCATGGCATCCTTATAAAGGGATGAATAAACCTTTTTTCCTATGGTAAAGCCTGCGCTGCGCTCACCCTTCTCATCAACAAAATAGTATTTACCGGGAGTCTTAACATCGGTAAAATCGATGACTCCGGCCTTCTGTCCGCTATTTTCATCCATAGAGAGCTTTGCCTCACCCTCCAGGATGCGCTCCCCCTTACTGTTGAAAAGCTTATATTTTTTGCCGCCGCTGATGGTGGCATGTTTGACCGACTCTGTAGCGTAACCAACCTGATTTACAGCTATCATATACCTTCTCCTTCCGGGAAAGATCCCTATTCACTCTATAGACTCGTCATATACGGCGCGGGAACCACCCACAAAACGGGGACGATATCTCGCCGCGATTATCCTTGCTTTGCCTACAGTATCCTGTTTTAACTTGATGGGCACCACTACAGGCTTAACATGCATTCCTATCAGCACGCCTCCTATATCGATGCCTGCCAATGCGCTCTGCCTGATGTCTCCTACCAATACCGGATCGCTGAAATGCTGATATGCCTGGGTTGCAAAAGATCCTCCTGCCTTGGGCTGGGGTATTGCGTTGACCTGCTCAAAGCCGTATTTTTCCATTACCTCTCGCTCGGTGACAAGCGCGCGGTTTAAATGCTCACAGCACTGTACCGCCAGCCTGAGCTTAAGCTCCGAAACAGTCTTTTCCACTCCCTGCCATAACTGCGCTCCCAGATCCACGGAAGAATGTGTTCCTATCAGTTCACCCTGTACCGCGCTGGTAGAGCAGCCTATGACCATAAGATCACCCTCTTTGAGCTTTGCCTGCTCTGCCACCTCCCGCACAAGCGCGGATACTTCTTCAGTTATGTCCATGAAATCACCTCTGAATCACTAAATTAGTCTCACCGTATATTATCAGATTATCTTCTTTAAAGCAATAAAATACTTGTCCTTAACCGGTCAATAACCAAGATATTTAACAAATTCCTTTGCCAGATCGGTATGGTAGCCGTAATTGAATGCCAGATAATAATGATCTGTCTTTTCGCCCAGATAATAATAGTACTTATTCAGTTTCTCGGAATTATCCACACATATGGCCACGGGCTTACCCTGATAGTACTTAAGCAATCCGGCATCTTCAAAACTCTTTATCTCCGCCTGGCTGTATACTTCATCCAGGGGTTTTAAAACATCCCTGGAAAGATATTTGTCGATGATATCTTCCCCGCTTATCATCAGATCCATCTGACCTACAGCTATGACCATGGTTATCTTCTCTTCATCTTCATAAGGATATCTGATCATTGAATCGGGGTCAGCCTGCTTACCGTCTGCCAGTATATTCTCACCGCTGTCCAGAACGATCTTCTGCTTTTTGATGTTTTCAAGATGCTCCTGTTCAAAAGGATCTATCAGTTCGTCCTCATTCTCGGCTAAGTTAACATCATAATTGATAAGACAGACATAGAGCATTTCCTCCTTATGTGTAAGGGTTGTTACCACTATGGATATCACTATGGCAACAACGATTATGATCCCTATGGTCATCTTAAGATAGTATTCCTGAAAGTATTTCCATTTGACCTTCAGAGGAGCGGTCTTTATCTTCTCACGCTCCTCTTTAAACTCATCCATTAAAGGCATTACTCTGCTGTCCTCCGTACGATCTTAAAGCTTATTGTTTTTTCTCCGCCGTATTTTCCTTTACCTCTCACGGTAAGCTTGGCGGTTCCGGGCTTGATATTATTGGAATACGAAACTATCTCATAATCATCTTCCTTTAATACGCTTCCACCCACGCTAAGCGTTATCATGTCTTTTCCGGGCTTAACTGCAGATCCGGTATAAAGCTGATCCGTCACTTTTCCGCTTGCCGTCTTTATGCTCACTCCGCATACTCTGTATCTTATTAAACATACACCGCTGTATGCGCCCTTACCGCTTAACTTCACCCTGAGAACAGTACCCTCGGGGATCACATCTCCATCCTTTACAGCCTGTCCGGTCAGACGGCTCTCGGATCCGTTTACGGTACAGTCTTCATCATAGAAGTAACCTGTCAGTTTATAATCCGTGCCGGCCAGCAGTTTCTTTCCGTTTGTGTCTGTAAGTATGGGCTTGGACTTGTAGGAAGCGCCCGATAAAACATCTGCCGCATAGCCGTTTACTTCAGCAAGCGGCTTGGCCATAACGCTGAACTGTCCTGCGGGAAGCTTGCCCTTCAGTGAGCCTTTTCCGCTCACAATAAAGCTTGCCGTCATATCGGCCTTCTTATTATTGCTGTATTTAACGGTATAATCCACGCCTTCGGTAAGAACGTATCCGTTCAGCGTAACTTTAATATCCGCAACAGCTCCGCCCTTTACAAAGTATGCTCTGTCACTGTAAGTAAGCTTAGCCTCCAGAATAGATGCCTTATCTATCTTAAAGCTCTTGCTGATCTTTCCCGTATATCCGGCAGACTCTATGCCCTCTATGGTTATCTTTCCCTTGCCGGCCGCGATATTTTTTGTGTAGCTTACGGTATAATGAACACCCTCTTTAAGGACCTCTCCGCTCTTCTTATCGCAGATCTTTATCTCCGGAGTATGCGCCATACCGTTATATGTTACTGCGGATATGGGATCGACTACCGCATAGGTCTTCATGGCGCGGGCCTTAACATCAAAGTAAACCGTCTTGCTGCCAAAGCATCTGCTGCCCATCGCAGTAATGATCAGCGCGGCTGTCCCAGGCTTATCGCCGCCTTCTATGGCGCAGCTGTAGTCGGTTCCCTCAATAAGAGTCTCGTTACCCAGCTTGACACTTACGGCCAGCGGATTGCCCTTCTTATCACAAAGCTGCTTAATGCCGCCATCCACATAGGTCTGGGCAGGTATCTTGGATACCTTTGCCTTTGTAAGGCTTTCGCCTTCAGGCTTTGATATGATAAGAGTAAAGCCGGCGGTTCCGCTAAAATTACCCTTTCCGCTTATCGCTGCTTCATAAGTTCCGGGCTCGGTATAGTCCGGTGCATCGACTATGCTGTAGTCGCTTTCTTTAACAAGCGTCTTCCCCTTCCACATAACAACAGGGTTGGGAGAGATGGCAGAGCCGGTATAGATCACGCTTACGCTTCCTATAGCCGCTTCGCTTATATCCACGGGACTTATCACGAATTTCTGTTCCAGGGTTCCGGCCAGGCTGCCTTTAAATTTGAATGTGGCGATCGCATTACCGGCATTGGTATTTGCCGAATAGCTGATGCTGTAATCCTTATTTGTAAGCAGCTTTCTTCCAAGATATACCCTGAAACCTGCGGGCTTCTGCGCCTTACCCGTATATGTAAGCGTGGGAACGGAAGCCGCTGCGACCCATATGCCTTCCGGAACGCTGTCCAGTCCATCCCACTGGGCTCTATCTTCTTCGATGATATCTCCCCAGTTATCTGCGCCTATAGTATATCTATACTCGGATACTCCGCTGTAAACCTCATTCTTAAATGCGACTGCCTTTATGGTCACATCGCTCTCAAGCCTGATACCGTTCTTATAAAGAGTGCCTTTCAATGCATCCGGCGTGCTTCCGTCCGTAGTATAATAGATCGCCGCATCAGGAGTATTGCTGCTCAGTCTGACGATAGTTCCTCTCTGTGTCTCGCCCGAAGGAATATCCGCTCTGGGCGCGGCAACGGTGTATTCAACAGTTACCTTTATCGTGCATTCAGCAGTTTTACCCGCATCATTTGTGGTAACGGTGACCGTCGCATTACCGGCTCCGACAGCAGTCACCAGACCGTTTTTATCAACGGTAACTACCGAAGTATCGCTGCTCTTAAACTTAACCGACTTATCTTCCGCATCCTCGGGCAGCACGGTCCATTCAAGCTGCAGGGTCTCATCACCCGTAAGCTTTGCAGATGCAGGACTCAGCGTTACCTCGGAAGGACTGATCTTAACATGCAGTTTATAGGTATACTTATATGTCTGACCACGCAGCTTAAAGCTTGCTGTAAGATCGCAATAGCCTCCCTTTTTCGCCGTGATCTTTCCATCGGCTATATCGGCAAAGGAAGGATCACTGAGCGTCCATGTGGGAGATGCAAGCTTTACTGCTATATCCTTACCCGGCCAGTTGCCCGAAACCTTAAGGCTTCCGCTGAAAGTGGGGAGCTTCTTCGCAACGCCCGTAGATAATTCTATGGTACTGCCTTTTGCAAGAGAAGCATTTACCTCTGCGTTTGTAATATTCTTGCCCGCTATCTCGACCAGTATCTCACCTTCACTGTCCCATACGGTAAAGGATGTCTCACCGCTGTTTTTTGATGACAGGCCCATTGCCCAGTAATCATAACCGTTAAAGGTTACATGCCCTACAGCAAATGCCGTATAGTTGCTTCCGAGCATATTTCTGCGGTGTCCCTGACCGCTGTATCCCTCGTTGGTCTCCTTCCACTGCTCCATGGTAGCGTTGGCAGTATTATGGCCGGCCGCAATATTCTCACCCCTTCCACCACCGGAGGGATAAGCGGTAAAGCAACTGTCGCCATTGGGTCTCGTATGAGAAAAGATTATGGCAGTTTCCGCAGCTCTCTGTATTGCTGCCTTCTCAATTCCGTAATCCCAGCTCAGCTTGCCCAGATTACCTGCAGAAACTTTATTATTGTTCTGATCGTAATACCACGCTTCATCGCCTGTACGGAAATCGTTAATCAGTTTTTCAAACTTCCTGGCTTCACTCTGTCCGAATTTCATGGTGATGGAATACATATCATCATTCAGGACAGGATCGGGCGCAGGCTGTTCTGCGCTCTTTACTGTGATCTCCCACGAAAAATCGTATTCCGTTCCGTAAAATACTACGGGATCCGATCTGAGCACCGTTTCGCCGGTGCCTACCGCAAATACCTTATTATCGGAGATAACAGCTACACTGCTGTCAGCAATATGGAAAGTAACAGCCGGCTCTTCCTGTGGAACAGTCAGCGATGAATAAGTACCGCCGGCCGAAATAACAGGCAGCGCTTTTGCCGAACCTGCTGCCATGCTCATATATCCGCTTGTTCCTACCGAAGCCTGCAATGTAGGATCATTTACAATAGAAACTTTGCACTCTGCATATACATCATTAACTGCAGTAACTCTTATGCCCGTGCTCTTTCCTGCGCTGCCCACGGCCTTTATCACGCCGTTATCAGAAACAGTGGCAATGCTCTCGTTTAAGCTGCTGAAGCTCAGTTCGCAATTCTTTGCCTCTTCAGGCAGGATATCCGCAACCTGCAGCGTTACTTCGTCACCCTTAGCCATGGTAAGCGAAGTAAAATTTAGGCTTATCGATTCAGGCATGTTTGCCGGATCGGCCACCTTTATATCATAGGAAAAATCATACTTTGTTCCGTAGAAAGTACCGGCATCAACATTTAATGTGGTTTCGCCGGCTCCGACAGCATAAACCTTATTATCGGAAATGACCGCAACCGTGTTATCGGAAATACTCATCTTAAGCTCGGGAACAGGCTTGGGATAAGTAAGGCTTGAATATGTACCATCCGCAGAAACAGACGGCAGCGCCTTGCTGTCTCCTATCTTCATTCCCGTATATTCCGAACTGCCTGCAGATGCCTCCAGATAAGGGTTCTCTGCTATATCAATATGGCACTCATCATAAAGCCCGCTTTCCGTAGTGGCCCTTACATTCGTATATTCACCGGCGTTTCCGACTGCCGTTATCACACCGTATTGGGATACAGTTGCCACTGATGTATCACTGCTGCTGTATGTTACGGCCGCATCGATAGCGCCTTCCGGCAATACAGTGGCATTGATGCTTACGGTCTCGCCCTTAGTCACAGCCACAGCAGCAGGACTTACGCTTACAGATTTGGCATATATCCTGGAATCTAGCGTATATTCGCAGGAATAGTCCATGTCAAGATAGTTAAAGCTTCCATATAATTTGGTAAGCGCAGGCTTTGACGCCGTGATCTTTCCGTCAGCAATAACGCCAAAAGCCGGATCCTCCAGACTCCAGCTGACCGGCAGAGGTATTCTCGTATCAGAAGAGCTGCCGTTTACACGAAATACACCTGTAAATTCAGGCAAGGCTGCAGCTGTCCCCACTTCCAGTTTTATGGGGGTATCTTCATCCATAGATTCTGTATAATAAGCACCTTCTGCTATATCCGCTGTAACCTGATCGGTATGTACTCCGTCATCTGCCGCAGCGGGTGTCAGATCGATAGGCTTGCCGCAGAATTCCTGTACCCAATACTTAGTTCCTTTATAGATAACGCATGCCGAAGCCATATATGCGTAGCTCGAACCCAGCATATTGCGCCTGTGTCCCTGTCCGCTGTATTTAGCATTTGTTTCTTTCCAGGCATCTATAACAACTTCCGAATTACTGTGACCCGCAGCCAGGTTTTCGCCTTTGTAGCAGTATTCCATTCCGCTTCCATATGCCGTAAAACAGTCGCTTCCGTCAGGTCTGGTATGTGACCAGTATAATGCCGTTTCCACCGCGCGCAGAAGAGCCACTTTCTCCAGACCGTAATCCCATGTCAGCGGACTGAGACCTGTATCATATACCACATTATTATTCTCATCATAATGCCAGGCTTCATCACCGGTACGGAATTCGTTTACCATATCCAGCTGCTTTCTGGCCTCGCTCTGCCAATACTGCGTGGTAAGCGG
>CADAHD010000049.1 GCA_902787595.1 uncultured Lachnospiraceae bacterium | reverse complement strand
GGTGGGCGGAGCTACGCGCCTTCCGCTGGTGCGCCGCCTGGTAGGCAAGCTTTTCAGGAGCCTGCCCGAAACATCGGTAAATCCGGATGAAGCCATCGCCGTAGGCGCGGCCATTCAGGCAGCCATGAAGGAGAGGCGTGAGAGCATACGCGAGGTGATCCTTACGGATGTCTGCCCCTTCACATTAAGTACCGAAGTGAGCATAGAGCGTGAGGGCGGCGGCTTTGAGAGCGGCCATGTATGCCCGATAATCGAGCGCAATACGGTCATCCCCGCCAGCCGCACGGAGACGCTTTATCCTCTTTACGATAACCAGAAGAGCATAAGGGTTAAGGTGCTGCAGGGCGAGAGCCGCTTTGCGGAGAATAACCTGAATCTGGGTGAGCTGGAGATACCGCTGCCCAAGCGCAAGAAGGATGAGAACAGCGTGGATGTGACTTACACCTACGATGTCAACTCGATCCTTGAAGTGCAGGTGCGCGTGAATCTGACCGGCGAAGTGACAAAGCAGATACTCAAAGGCCGCGATGTGGATATGAGCGACGAAGAGATAGCAGCCCGCATGGAAGAGCTGGCATATCTTAAGATACCGCCCCGCGAGCAGGAGAAGAATAAGCTGCTGCTGGTAAAGGGCGAGCGCCTTTATGAAGAGAACTTCGGCGAAGACCGCCAGGTCATCGAGCACTATATCAGAAAGTTCGAGCAGGCGCTGAATTCCCAGGATCCCAAGCGCATCGACGCCGCAAGGGAAGAATTCAGAGAGTTTTTGGAGGAATGGGATAAATAAGCGTTTTAACGAATATATGAAGGAGGAATGCACATGCTGGCTTTTTTACAGACGTACCAATTAACGATCATGCTGATGCTGATCGGCATGTGTATTCTGACGGCATTTTTTGCGCTTCTGATGGTCAATACCAGTACCAAAAGAAGAATGATCCTCTTTGTAATGGAGATGGGCGCGGCGTTTTTGCTGATCGCGGACCGCTATGCTTATATATACCGCGGCGATGAGAGCGACCTGGGATACTGGATGGTCAGGATAGCCAATTTCATGGTATTCTTCATGTCCATCTTTGAATCGCTGGTATTTAATTTCTATCTGGAAGATCTGTATACGGATGAAGGCGGACTTGAGAAGATACCGCGTAGACTGCGTCTTGTGAGCTGGATACTGGCAGCAGATATAGTCATGTTGGTTGTATCTCAATACACCGGGATGTATTATTATTTCGATGAACTCAATCTGTATCACAGAGGCAGCGGCGTCTGGCTTAGCTTCGTATTTCTTTATGCTTCCCTTATACTGCAGGTGACAGTGATCATACAGTATTATAAAAAGCTCAGCCCGGGTATTTCCATTTCGCTTATCCTCTTCAGCGTCCTGCCGCTCCTTGCGGGGATAGTCCAGTTTTTTGCTTATGGTGTTTCCATCATAAATATGACTATAGTGGCCATGGTCGAGGTCATCTTTGTATTCGCGCTCCTTGATATGAGCAGGCGTCTTCTGGCTCTCAATGATGCGGAAGTGGAACATTTCCGTGATCAGAACGAAAAGATGAAAAAGCTCTTCGAGCAGACTGCGGAAGCGCTTGCCAGCGCCATCGATGCAAAGGATTCATACACAAGAGGCCATTCGGCCAGAGTGGCGGAGTATTCGGAAAGGATCGCGCGCTTAGCAGGCAAGACCGATGAAGAATGCGAGGAAGTTTATTATGCGGGCCTTTTGCATGATGTTGGAAAGATCGGTATCGACGACAGCATCATAAACAAGGACGGAAAACTGACCAACGAAGAATATGCGCAGATCAAAAGGCATCCTGTTATAGGAAAACAGATCCTCTCAAGTATAAGCGAATCGCCCTATCTGAGCATAGGCGCTAATTATCATCATGAGCGTTACGACGGCAGAGGCTATCCGGAAGGCTTAAAAGGCGACGATATTCCCGAGATCGCCAGGATAATAGCTGTGGCCGATGCCTATGATGCCATGACTTCCAAACGAAGCTATCGTAAGACCATACCCCAGCAGATGGTGAGGGAAGAGCTGGTCAAGGGCATGGAGACGCAGTTCGATCCCAGATTTGCAAAGATAATGCTGCATATGCTGGATGTGGACGAAGAATATGTAATGCAGGAGAGAGATGAGAAGGAGGGCCTGGCAGGCAAGATAGAGCTTTCGGTTAAAGAACCGCGCTCCGTTATATCGGAAGGTATACTGGTAGACCGCTCCGTCACTAAAGTCTTCTTCCGCTGTGAACCCGTGGAGGGTTATGTAAAAGGAAACTGGGGACCTTCGTTTTTGATTTTTGACGCGTTGGACGCCCGCACGCACGAGCAGGACGGCAAGGCGAAGGAAATGGTCTATGATGTGTACGGCGAGATCAGTCCCGACGGAACGGTAAAAGACGGATCGATAAGAAAGTCGCAGAGTACCGCCGGCAAGGATGAAAAGAGCGCGATGATCGGGAAGAAAGGCTCTTGCTACGAGATCGAATGCGTAAAATACAGGGATCACGCGATGTTCACGATCAGTAACGGCGATGAGATGCATCAGGTGATCTTTGCCCTTAAGGACAGTTCACGTTATGTATATCTGGGCCTGACCGGCGAAAACTGCCATATCTATGATGTGAAGATAGATAAGACGGAGGAGCAGATAGGAAAGGATCACATCCCCAGGATCGCAGAGGAGATCAGCTATATCGATGCGCCTGAAGGCGATATCCCGAATGTGCAGATCGACGCTTGGAGAACGGCATCCTCAAAGGGCATCGAACTGGACAGCGATATGGAGATCACGCTGCACAGCTTAAGCCTCCCTACGGCAAGACTTCTGTGGCACTGTCCTTTCGTTATACTGTATTATTCCGCAAACGGCGAGATGAACGGTCCGGATTTCCAGGAATTCGCTCTTATGCGAATGGATGGAGAAGGCTGGGAGATGCATGAAGGTGTCGCATCAAAGATCTCCGTGGTCAAGGAGGAGAATTTCGAAGACTGGGATACCTGGAAGGCAAAGCAGAAACAGGGCGTGGACTGCAGCGTAAAGATCTATCGTAAAGACAATACGGTTACGGTATATACGCTCAATGAAGGTATACGCCTGAAAGATATTACAAGGATAGATGTGAAGGTGCCTAAGATCTATGCGGCTTTCAGCGGCGACCAGTGCGCGATAACCGGCATAAAGATCCGCAGGCTGGAGGAAAAGGATAAATGAGCGACAGACTGATACACGGACTTTCGGAAAATAAGGAATTAAGATTTATAGCGGCATATACTAAGGATACTGTCGAAGAGGCGAGACGCATACATGGCGCTTCGCCGCTCTGCAGTGCTGCATTGGGACGCCTGCTCACGGCCGGCGCCATGATGGGCAGCATGTGCAAGAGCGAAGAGGATCTGATCACCTTAAAGATAGACGGGGACGGCCCCATCAGGCAGATGACGGTAAGCGCGGATCCGCAGGCGCAGGTCAAAGGGCTGATGTATGATCCCACGGTAGAACTGCCGCTTAAGGCAAACGGACATCTGGATGTGGGCGGCGGCATAGGCGCCGGTATGCTCACAGTCATGAAGGATCTGGGGCTTAAAGAGCCGTATACGGGGCAGACGCCGCTCACTACGGGAGAGATAGGCGATGACCTGACATATTATTTTGCGGTGAGCGAACAGACGCCTTCGGCCGTGGGCCTGGGAGTGCTGGTAGATACCGATGGCAGCATAAAGCATGCCGGCGGTTTTATCATACAGCTTATGCCCTTCGCCTCGGAAGAGACCATCAGCATGCTTGAAAAAACCCTGTCAGGCATGAGCTCCGTTACCGACCACTTTGCTGCCGGCGAGACCCTTGAAGATATTATGAGGGGTCTTTTGGGTGATATCGAGGTGGAGGGGGAGTTGGTGCCCCGTTATCACTGCAACTGCAATCGTGATCGCGTTACCAGGGCTCTTATCAGCCTGGGCCGCGACGAGCTGGATGCGATGATCGCCGAGGGCAAGCCCGTCACACTTCATTGCGATTTCTGCAATAAGGACTACACTTTTGAAACAGATGAGATCAAGACGGCCATGGGGTCTGACCCCAATTATGTAAACTGATAATGGAGAATAACATCATGACGATCGATCAGGCATGGAAAATCCTTCAGATGGAACCCACGGACGACGAGTCCGCCATCAAGAAACAATATAAATCACTGCTTCCGCAGCACAACCCCGAGGACGACCCCGAGGGCTTCAAAAACCTGCGTGAGGCGTATGAGCTGGCTGTCAACCCTCCGAAGGAAGAGGCAGAGCCGGAACCCGATGACGATATAGCGCGCTGGCTTAAGAAGGTTGAAGCGGTGTACAAGGACATCTTCCTGCGCCGCGACCCCAAGCAGTGGGAGGAGCTGCTGTCCGACCCGCTGTGTCAGGGGCTTGATACTTCTTACGAAACGAGAGAGCGCCTGCTGGTGTTTATCATGAGCCATCAGTACCTGCCCAAGAACGTGTGGATCCTTCTTAACGATACTTTCCGCTTTGTAGAGGAAAAAGAAGATCTGCTGGAGAAATTCCCCGAGAATTTCCTGGATTATCTGATATATCAGGTGGAAAAGGAAACCTTCGGAGATTATGATCTGTTCGACAAGACGGGAGAAGGGGAGCCGGACTATGACGGCTATATCAACCTGTTTTATGACATAAACAGAGAGATCACCGGACTTGATAACGATGTGGAACAGGAGCGCGTAGAGGGTAGCAAGGGTGATATGCGTGACGGCCCCGTGGTTTTCCTCACTTCGGAACAGATATTTGAAAAAAATGAGGACCTGCAGGAGAGCAGAACGCAGATCCATGAAAAGTTCGATGAGCTGCACGCCAAGGGAGTGTATCATCCGTATGAGGATGTGGAGGCCCTGCGCCTGGCGCTGCTTGAAGAGAAAACGGAGCTTCCCGACGGCCGCAGGATAGATGTTGTCGCGGCTCAGATGCGGGGAAAGTATGATGACGCGTATGTTCTGAGGGTGTGCGGAGAGGCGCTCAGCGCCTGCGATAAGTGGGAAGAGGCGCTCGAATGCTGGAACAGAACGCTTGAGCTGGTGCCCGATCACGCAATGGCGCATTTTGATATGGCGCGTTATCAGCAGCATCTGGGCGATTATGAAAAGGCAGAGAATATCATAAGGGATCATATTCAGCATCTGAACGGATCACCCAAGGTAAAGAACTTCTTTATGACCGTGCAGTGCTCGAGAGAAGCGCATTATCTGGAAAGACTGAAGAGCGATCCCGAGGACCTTGACGCGTGGATAGAGCTGTGCTGGAGCCGCTTCCATTCCGACCGCATCAGGGAAACGCTGGAAATGCTGGATCAGAAGACCTATACTCCGGGAACCTCCGAGTATTACGACTATGTGGATATGAAGGGCCGCTGCCTGCTGGAGACAGAGGATTATGAAGGCGCCCTGCACTATCTTAAGGAGTGGGAAAAGGCGCTTGAAGAACTGCCGGACGACGGCAGCGATAAGTATAAAAAGCGTAAGAAGACTCTGGGCTATCAGAGATATGTCCTGGCGCAGTGCTACGGTTTTCTGGCGATCTACCGTAAGGATCCGTCACTGTACGAAACAGCGCTGGATTATGCGCAAAAGGCTATTGAGGTGGAATGGGATGAGTCCATGATGCTGCCTTACCGGGATCTGATGCAGAGACTGCGCCTGCGCAGCGGCAAGTATAAGGAAGTGGTGGACGACTGCGACGAGCAGATAAGAGAGGACAGGAATAACCTGCCTGCATATATGCGCCGCCAGGAGGCTTATTACAGACTGCATGACGGTCAGGGCGTGGTTGATGATTATCATTCCATCCTGGCTCTTTACAGGGATTATTACCGCCCGTATCTGCTGGCACTGCGTGTGTTTATGGTATATAAGCAGTATGAGGATGCGCAGGCAGTGATCAGGACGGCGGAGGAAAATAAGGTCAGGCATCCGGCTCTGGCGCTTGAGGAGCTCAGACTGATGCACGAAACCAACCTGGGCGAAAAGATCGAGCTCTTCCGGAAAAAGGCAAATGCCCTGCTGGAGGAGGTTAAGGAAGCCGATCCGCCCAAGCCCGAGGCCTACGAGGACGAAGTGGTCACGGAGGATATGGTGGGCTTTGAGATAGCCAGGGTGCTCACCGAGGAAGAAAAGTATGATGAAGCGCTGGAGATGGTCGAGGGCTACATAGAAAAGGGCACGAAGCTCCGTAATCTGTATATGCTGCGGGCTAATCTGAAGCGCATGAAAAAGGACTATGCGGAGGCCATAACATACTATAAGGAGATAGCGGAGAACGAACCGGATAACCCCGCGCCGCTGTATTATCTGGGCGAGTGCTACAGGGCTACCGAAGGCGATGATGAAACAGCCATCTCCTGGTACAAAAAGATACTCGAGATGGATCCCGAAGAGGACCGTGCCGTGTATGAGCTGGCGCGCTGCTATCAGCGCCGCTACGAAAAGTACGAAGCATTAAAGGATTACGAGGAGTCAAAGAGGTATTTTGATAAACTGGTAGAGATGAATCCCACGCCTTTTGTGATGGCGGCAAGGGCCGATCTCCTGACCCACAGCGGAGACCTGGATGCTGCGATCGCAGATCTTCAGGCCGCGCTTGATAAGAGCGAAGGGGGCGAAGACGATGCGTATGATGATTCCTTCCGTCTGTACAGGATAGGCGATATGAACTATCTGATGCGCCGCACCGACGAGGCCGAAAGGATATTCCGCGAGTGCATCGATAAGTACGGTTCCATGCAGACGGCACCCATATATCAGCTGGCAGATACTCTGGGCAGCAGGGGGCGGTGGAACGAAGCTCTGGAGGTCCTTAAAAAATATCTTGAAGAATATAAGGACAAAGGCAATTATATCAATAAGCTTGCCGAGATCTATGTATGCTGCGGCGATGAGGAAAATGCCAATAAATGCTATGACAGGCTGCATGAGATAGAATACTTAAATGACTGGCAGGTCATAGACGCCAAGTTTGAGACCCTGATGCAGATCCGCCCTCAGGATTTTGATAAGTGCTTTAAGGAATTCGACAGGAAAATGCGGGAGATACTGGGCGTAAAGTGGACACATCTGCATCTGCTGCCTGAGATGTGGTATAACAAGGACAGGCAGGAAGAGGCGAAGAAGGTGGCCAGATACTTCCATGTAGTGGGCGATAAGCTGCTTTATGCAAGGAAATACAGGAAGGCTTTTGATTATCTTATCAAGGCCTGCGCCTTGCAGAAGGATCTGGGACAGAGCAGGATAGGCGTGTTCCGCAGCCTGGCTCTGTGCTGCAGGCTGGCGGATGTTTATCTGAACGGCGGTAACTGGAAATGGAGGGCAGAGCTTTATGCCGGCGCAGAGATAAAGGAATGCTTAAATGCAAAAAATCCTCCGAAGCATATAAAGGAAATGCAGGGCGAGCCCATGAACACGGAGGAGTATTACTTAAGATCCCAGCGCGCCGACAACGCCATAAGATATGAGCGCCTGGCGATGATGTATCTGTTCAAAGGGGACCAGAAGCAGTGCCTTGAATATCTGGAGCATATAGAAGACGGATGCTTCTGCCTGTCCTGCAGATATCAGGAATGCTACGACAGACTGATAGTGCTGGGTTATCTGGCAGAGATAAACGGAGACAGGGCCAAAGCCCGGGAGTACTTTGAAAGAGCTACAAAGATAAATCCCACGGACATAGAAAATACCATGGGTCTGTGGGCAAATTCCCAATAAGAAAGAACAACAAAGAGAGGAGATAAATCAATGGTAAAACTGTACGAAGGCGGCGCATTCCTTGCAGGCGGTGAACTCTTCACCGACGAAGCTGCCGCAGCCGCTAAATGCGGTAAGGAAGTAAACGTCAAAGAAGCAAAGAAAGGAACGATAGCTTACGGGATACTGACCGGACACAACAAGTCGGGCAATGACGAAAAGCTCAATATCCGTTTTGATAAGCTTACTTCCCACGACATAACATTCGTGGGTATCATCCAGACCGCAAGGGCTTCGGGACTTAAGAAGTTCCCCATGCCTTATGTTCTCACCAACTGCCACAACTCACTCTGCGCTGTAGGCGGCACCATAAATGAGGATGATCATGTATTCGGTCTTTCCTGCGCAAAGCGTTACGGCGGCGTGTATGTTCCGCCCCACATGGCAGTCATCCACCAGTTTGCAAGAGAGATGCTGGCAACAGGCGGCGGCATGATACTGGGTTCCGATTCCCACACCCGTTACGGCGCGCTGGGCACCATGGCTGTAGGCGAGGGCGGCCCCGAGCTGGTCAAGCAGCTTTTAAACCAGACCTATGATATCGATATGCCCGATGTTGTGGCTGTTTATCTTAAGGGCGAGCCCGCAAGAGGCGTTGGTCCCCAGGACGTGGCGCTCGCAATAATCGGCGCAGTGTTCAAGAACGGTTATGTAAAGAACAAAGTAATGGAATTCGTAGGCCCCGGCGTGGCAAAGCTCTCCGCTGATTTCCGTATCGGCGTGGACGTAATGACCACCGAGACCACCTGCCTTTCTTCCATCTGGCAGACAGACGGGGAGATAAAGGAATTTTATGATATCCACGGCCGCAGCGGCGATTATAAAGAGCTTAAGCCTGCCGATGTGGCTTATTACGATGGCGTGGTAGAGGTCGATCTTTCGGCTGTTAAGCCCATGATAGCCCTGCCTTTCCATCCTTCAAACGCATATACCATAGACGAGCTCAATGCAAACCTTGACGATATCCTTGCCGACTGCGAGGCAAAGGGCAAGGTAAGCCTTGACGGAGCTGTGGACTTTAAGCTGCGCAATAAGATACATAACGGAAAACTCCTTGTGGATCAGGGTATCATCGCAGGCTGCGCAGGCGGCGGATTCGAAAACATCTGCGCCGCAGCCGATATCATGGACGGCGCAAATATCGGATCGGATGAATTC
The DNA here is from genome assembly GCA_902787595.1 of uncultured Lachnospiraceae bacterium. Next base: position 1,574 of record CADAHD010000049.1, on the reverse strand, counting down.
AACTTGAGCGTTTATCCCGCGTCCGTGCCCGTATATATGGAACTGATAAAGAACGGCGCCGCTGCCAAGCTGTTAAAGACCGGCGCGATAATAAAGACGGCGTTCTGCGGTCCCTGCTTCGGCGCAGGCGATACTCCCGCAAATAACGAATTCTCCATCCGCCACTCAACCAGGAACTTCCCCAACCGCGAAGGTTCCAAGCTTCAGAGCGGACAGATCGCTTCGGTTGCGCTTATGGATGCGCGTTCTATCGCGGCTACCGCAGCCAACAAGGGTTATCTTACCCCCGCTACCGAGGTTCCGGAGAAGATCGGAAAGTACAAATATTTCTTCGATAAGAGCATATACGAAAACCGTGTATTCGACTCAAAGGGCGTGGCTGATGAGAGCGTAGAGGTCAAGTTCGGCCCCAATATCAAGGACTGGCCGGCAATGGTCGCCCTCACCGATAACCTGCTGCTCAAGGTAGTGAGCGAGATCCACGATCCCGTTACCACCACCGACGAGTTGATCCCTTCGGGCGAGACTTCATCCTACAGGAGCAACCCTTTGGGCCTGGCAGAGTTCGCTCTTTCCAGAAAGGATCCCGCATACGTGGGCCGCGCAAAGGAAGTTTACGCCCAGGAAGAGAAGAGGCGCAAGGATGTGGCTCTCGATCAGATGAGCGACGAGATTACAGAGGCTGTTAAGACCGTATGGAAGCAGTTCCCCGATGTGACAAGCGCTAACTGCGGCATAGGTTCGACTATCTTTGCTGTAAAGCCCGGTGACGGTTCTGCGCGTGAGCAGGCTGCAAGCTGCCAGAAGGTACTGGGCGGCTGGGCCAACATAGCAAACGAGTATGCTACCAAGCGTTACCGTTCAAACCTCATCAACTGGGGCATGCTGCCCTTCGTTATCCCCGAGGGAGAGCTGCCTTTCAAGAATCTTGACTACATCTTCCTGCCCGGCATCAGAAAGGCCGTGGAGGAAAAGGCAGACGTTATCAAGGCTTATGTGATAGCAGACGGCAGCTTAAAGGAATTCGACTTAAAGCTTGGCGCGCTCACGGATACCGAAAGAGAGATAATACTATATTCTAACCTTTTTGAAATCGTTGGAGAATTTACCCATAACAAAGTCAGCAATGAGGATATGGTAGAGTTATATGACTTCCTTACTGATGTAATTTCGAACAGAGTTCCAAATATTGCCATAGAGGTTCCAAAGAATGAACGGTTGCGTATTCAAATTGGGCTTATGGATCAAATGCCGCCGACACAATGTCTGACCTACGAGGAAAAACAATGGATGGCATTTTGTTTTATGATAACAGTTTGTTTGATGATTTACGATGAAAAGACCGGGGAGTCTGTAACCGGACTGTCACTTTTTGATGAGGATGCTGATAAAATCCGTTTAGAATTTGAGGAATATAAGTCAATGCATCCGGAAGTCTTTGCTGCCCGGAAACAAGTTTTAACAGAACCGTTTGGCTATTCTGCAAAGAACCCTGTTCTTGTGCCAACGGTAGCAGCCGCCTATCAATATCTGAATCATCTTGATTACCCGGGTGCATCTTCTGTCACTTATAA
>CADAHD010000048.1 GCA_902787595.1 uncultured Lachnospiraceae bacterium | reverse complement strand
CTGGATGTAGGCTTTGCCTACGACGGAGATGCGGACCGCTGCCTCTGCGTGGATGAAAAGGGCAATGTGATCACAGGCGATCATATACTTTACATCTACGGTCTGTATATGAAGGAGCGCGGAAAGCTTTTGAATAACAAGGTGGTAACCACCATCATGAGCAATTTCGGTCTGTACAAGGCGCTTGATAAAGTGGGCATCGAATACGAGAAGACCAAGGTGGGCGATAAATATGTATACGAGAATATGGTGACTAACGGACACCGTATCGGCGGCGAGCAGAGCGGCCATATCATATTTACCAAGTACGCTACCACCGGAGACGGCATACTTACTTCACTTAAGATGATGGAAGTAATGCTGGCAAAGGAAAAGCCCATGAGTGAGCTGGCAGCGCCTGTAGTCTTCTATCCTCAGGTACTCAAGAACGTGAGGGTAAAGAGCAAGCCCGATGCGCAGAACGATCCCAAGGTTCAGGAGGCTGTTTCCAAAGTTGCAGCAGAGCTGGGAGATGACGGACGCATACTGGTGCGTGAGAGCGGAACCGAGCCTGTTATCCGCGTAATGGTTGAAGCAGGCAGCGATGAGGTCTGCGAAAAATATGTAGACAGCGTGATAGATGTGATACGCGCGCAGGGACATATAGCAGAATAAAGCAAGCAGGAAGGACTGCCGCATTCCGGGATAGGAGTGGGCAGTCTTTTTTTAGGATAGTTTATGAAGACTGTGGATGTGATCATTCCGGTATATAAACCGGGTGAGAGATTAAAAAAGATCATAAACCGCTTAAGGCAGCAGACATATCCGGTGAACAGGATAATACTGATCAACACGGGGCGCGCTTATTTTGAACGGGCCTTTGGGGAGGATATGTCATTTTTTGAGACCGATGATATAGTGCTGCGACATATAAGCGAGGAGCAGTTTGATCATGGCACTACCAGGCGCATGGCTGTATCGATGTCAAAGGCGGATTATTTTATCTGTATGACGGATGATGCCCTGCCTGTGGACAGACATCTGGTTAAGTCGCTTATTACGCCGCTTATTGAGGGAAAGGCTTCTGCGGCTTATGCAAGACAGCTGGCCGGAAAAGAGGCTGATATAGTCGAAAAGTTTTCCAGGCGCTTTAATTATCCCGCGGTATCACGGATAAAGAGCAAAGCTGATATGGATGAGCTGGGCATAAAAACATTTTTCTGCTCAAACGCCTGCGCCGCTTACGAGCGGAAAACCTATGATAAGCTGGGCGGATTCGAAAAGCATATGATATTTAATGAAGACATGGTCTACGCAGGCAGACTGGTGGACTCCGGTGCATCCATTGCATATGTTGCGGAAGCAAGGGTGCTTCATACCCATCATTATACTGCCATGCAGCAGCTTAAGCGCAATTTTGATCTGGGCGTGTCACAGGCGCAGTTTCCCGAACTCTTTAACAGGGTATCTTCGCAGTCGGAAGGCATACGCATGATAAGGGGAATGCTGGGAACACTGCTTAAAAAGAATGAGTACAATAAAATACCCTCAGTCATTATAAACTCCGCATTTAAATTAGCCGGATACAAACTGGGGAAGGCTTATAAAAAGCTTCCGCAGCGGCTTATCATGAAGCTCACGATGAACAGAAATTACTGGAAGTCGTCATTCTGAGCGGATCTCATTGCCATAATGAGCAGAGAAGCTCATTGCCATAATGAGCAGAGAAGCTCCCTGTCATTCTGAGCGAAGCGAAGAATCTTGATAGAAGTACATTTCTTGCAAGAAACAAAATCAATGATATCGGAGGAATCATTAACATATGTGCGGAATAGTAGGATATATAGGCAAAAATCAGGCGGCGCCCATCATACTGGGCGGCCTGGAAAAACTTGAATACAGAGGCTATGACTCTGCGGGCATGGCCATAATAAATGAAGACGGAAAACTCACATACGAGAAATCGGTAGGAAGACTCAAGGTGCTGGACGAGCTGACTCACGGTGGCAGCCTTCTTCCGGGACGTGCGGGAATAGGGCACACGCGCTGGGCTACTCACGGCGTCCCCAGCAACGAGAATGCTCATCCGCATTTCAACGAATCAGAGACCATAGCCGTGGTGCATAACGGCATCATTGAAAACTACATTCAGCTGCGCGATAAACTGATCAAAAAGGGATATAAATTCCATTCGGAGACTGATACCGAGGTCCTGGCCCACATGCTGGACCGTTACTATAAGGGCAATCCCTTAGAGACCATCACCAGGGTGATGCACAGAGTGGAAGGCTCTTATGCGCTGGGCATCATATTTGCGGATCATCCCGATGAGATCTATGCGGTACGAAAGGATTCTCCGCTGGTAGTGGGCCGCAACGAAGAAGGCTGCTTTATCGCATCCGATGTTCCGGCTATGCTTAAGCATACGCGTACCGTGTATTATGTGGAAAACCAGGAGATAGCCTGCCTCAGAGCAGATGAGCTGCACTTCTATTCCATAGATGAGGAAGAACTTGAGAAACAGCCCACACAGATCGACTGGGATACAAATGCGGCAGAAAAGGGCGGCTATGAGCATTTCATGCTTAAGGAGATGTACGAACAGCCCAAAGCTATAAGGGAGACGCTCATACCACAGAACAACCCGCGCATCAAAAATAACGATATAGTTATTGACGAGCTTAAGATGAGCGATGAGGAGATAAAGGCCATAAGGAAGATACATATCGTGGCCTGCGGATCCGCTTATCATGCGGGAATGAGCGGAAAGCATGTGATAGAAGGGCTGGCGCGCATACCTGTAGAGGTGGACCTGGCTTCGGAATTCCGCTACCGCGATCCCATAATAGAAGAAGGAGCGCTGGTGATAGTCATCAGTCAGTCGGGTGAGACGGCGGATACAAAGGAAGCTCTGCATCTGGCGCAGAATAAGGGCTTTCCGGTACTGGGCATAGTCAATGTGGTGGGCAGCGCCATCGCGCGTGAAGCAGATAAGGTATTGTATACCTGGGCCGGTCCTGAGATCGCCGTGGCTACTACCAAGGCTTACAGCGCGCAGCTGATAGCGCTGTATCTGCTGGCCATGAAGTTCGCACGGGTACGAGGGACTGTCAGCGACGAGTATTTTAAGACCCTGCTTGAAGATATACAGCGCCTGCCGGATCAGGTGGAGCTTCTGCTGGAGAGCAGGAAAAGGATACAGCGTTTTGCAAACCGCTATATAGGCGCAAAAGATGTATTCTATATAGGACGCGGCGCGGATTACGCTACCGCCCTTGAGAGCGCGCTCAAGCTTAAGGAGATATCCTATGTGCATTCGGAGGCGTATGCTGCCGGTGAGCTTAAGCACGGCACCATCTCTCTTATTGAAGAGGGAACGCTGGTCACTGCGCTTGCCACGCAGGAAGCATTGTATCAGAAGACCATAAGCAATATGGTAGAAGTTAAGAGCCGTGGTGCCTTTGTATTGGCAGTGACAAATGAAGGCAATAAGGATATTGAGAAAGCGGCCGATTATGTGATCCACATTCCGACGACCAACCGCTGGATGGCAAACAGCCTGGCAATAGTGCCCATGCAGCTTTTTGCTTACTATGTGGCGCTTGGCAAGGGCTGCGATATAGATAAGCCCAGAAACCTTGCCAAGTCGGTGACGGTAGAGTAAATATTCAGGCGGCGCGCATTATGATCTTCCTCTTTAGAAAGAGGCATTGAATTTATAATGCGCGCGTATCTGTAAGTTCTTTTATTTCACGGTTCAGTTCTTCGCGTTCTTTTTCCAGGTTTTCGTGTTCTTCTTCAATCTCGCGGAGTTTTGCCGACAGTTCTGCATGCCTGCTTTCGATTATGGCCTGATCCTGCTTAAGGGCGAAGAAAAAGAAGCCTGTCAGCAAAGCAAAAATAATAATAGCCGGCAATATACGCAGTCCCTGTACAATAAAGATGATCAACAGCGCCAGGCCTGTTATATAGATCGCTGTGACTATCGGCATATTGGAATACTTCTTGGAGGCACTGTGGCGTTTTCCCATGCCGGCCATGGCAGTGATGATATTCATCTGCCGTCTTTCGAGATCGATCAGACGCCGGACTATCATGGAACGGCGTTCACATTTTTTGGACAGGATCTTAACGCGTTCCATGTTTTCGGGGGTGTTCCATTTATCTTCGGCTTTTTCGAGCGCAAAAGGAAGAGCGCCCCCATAGGCTGTGCGAAAAGCTTTTTCGGATGAGGGCTTTTCGTCTGCCGGAGGCTCCTGCTTTTTCCCAAGATAGAATACCGTATCATTGCTTTCCATGAATATAATACTAGCATTTATCGCTTAAATCTGCAACGCAGGCTGTGACATTGCACAGATGCATTAAAAATGGTATTATATATATTTGTGGAAGTATATGATCTGCCGTGACAGACAGCATAGGATCATTAGTTCATTATCGGAGGCCAAAGTGAAATACGATGCATTTATAAGCTATCGCCATATGCCGCTGGATATGGAAATAGCAAAGAAACTTCATAAAGGACTGGAAACTTTCCCGGTGCCGGCTGCGGTACAGCAGAGCTCAGGAAAGAAAAAAATAGAAAGAGTATTCCGCGATCAGGAGGAGCTGCCCATTGGCAGTAATCTGACCGAAGAGATATCCGCCGCGCTGGCGGAATCAGAATACCTGATAGTAGTCTGCTCGCACTATACGCCGGAATCGATCTGGGTTCAGAGGGAGATAGAAACTTTCATATCCATGCATGACCGCAGCCATGTTCTGGCTATCCTGATAGAGGGCGAACCGGATGAGAGTTTTCCCAAGCAGCTGCTTATAGATGATGAAGGCAATACCGTTGAACCGCTGGCGGCTGATGTGCGCGGGGAAACAAAGCAGGAGAGAAACAAAAAGTTTAATACAGAGCTGCTGCGTCTTGCGGCGCCCATATTGGGCTGCACTTATGATGATCTTAAGCAGAGACACCGTGAAAGAATGATACGCAGACTGGCGATAGAGATATCTGCTCTGGCCGGCGCAGTTGCTTTGGCGGGTACGATGTTTGGTATCTATAATGCCGGTGTTGCAAAAGAGATGCAGAAACTTGCAAACGAAAAAGCAGCTCTTGCGGATGAAAAGACGGCGCTGGCAGAAGATAAAACACGGCTTTTGGACGATCTGATGCTGGAGTATCAGGATAAGCAGAAGAACCAGTCAAAGTTCTATGCATCGGAGTCGGAAAGTCTTTTGCTGGAGGGCAACAGGAGAGCTGCAGCTTTGATCGCAGCGCAGGGACTGCCTTCGGAAGGCGTTGACAGGCCTTATGTTCCCGAAGCAGAGTACGCCCTGAGCGCGGCTCTGCACGCATATAATGACGGAAGAGCCGTGGATTTTGATGCGGTGCTTCATCACGAAATGGTAGTATTGGATGTTAAACTCGGTGAGGATCTTGAGCATCTGGTCACAAGGGATAACGGACAGAATCTGCATGTCTGGTCTACCAAGGACTGGAGCGAAGTAATGGAGGTGGCTGCAGAAGTTGATGAAAGCTGTTATGTTCAGACTCCTCTTTCCTATGATGCAGATGATGATCATGTATATGTTTTAAATGCCGGAGATCTTTGTGTTTATGATTACGAGGGGGCAACGGTATGGAGGGATGATTTTGTCAATCCTGTGGCGTTTGGCGAGGTTTATCCTGTTTCCGGTCTGGCTTTTGCCGGCACCGCTAAAGAGATGGGAGTATACAGCCTTGCAGATGGCAGCAGTATAGCATCTTTTGAAAATTCATCGGAATTGGGCTTTACATCCAGGATAGAATATGATCCGGAAAAACAGTTCGCGGTTTTAGGGCATTTTGCCAATGAAAACGGCAAGGGATTAATAACCATAGTGGATAGCGGGGAATGGAAAAGCACTGATGTGGAATTGAGCGCAGGACATATTCTGCAGATGCATATCACCGCAGAAAAGAATATAGTTGTGCTATCCTGTAAAGGAGATTTTACAAAGACCCTTGACCCCGGAGATATATGGCTTGATCTGTTTAATAAAGAAGGCGAGCGTTTATGGGCGCTGAATACGGGGATAAAGGTCAAAAACGGCGGCACCTTTATGACGAAGCTCGTGAACCACTATGGTTCTGAAGAGGACGAATCGATCGAAGACAGTATATTGATAGGCATTGAGAGCATTGTTTATAATTACAGGGAAAGTGACGGAGCGCTGATACAGAAGGTACTTCTTCCGGCGGAATGTGAGAGTATATTGCCTTTTAAGGGTATCGCGCTGGCATGCGTAGTATATGATAACGGAGATATTATCCCGGTAAATATACTTACCGGTGATGTATATGATTCGGATGGATTCCGTACCTCAAAATTTGTAATGCAGGCTATGATCGCGGGAGGCAGATACATTATCCGGGCAAAGAACTCACCTGATGTAAATGTGATCGGTTATGTCAGCGCGGCGGATCTGGAGGAACTGCCGGATATGTCCAAAAAGCAGTTAAAATACGGCTGGTGCGATGCAGGAAAGTATTATGTTATGGGAGATGAAACAAAGGGTGAATACTACTTTTATGATAAAGACGGTCAGCTTATATATCAGAATGAAACGGGAGGAGAATTAATTGAATGCAAGGCCTTTTACGGTGATAAAACAATAGCCGTTACAAAGGATACGATCTATATTATAGATCCGCCGGCAAAGAAAACGGATGTAATAAGCGTTTCCGGTCTGGGCTTACCCAATGCAGTCTATGATTATACCATTACAAATAACGGCAGATATCTGGTGTATTATAAATGGTGCGATGTGGGTATTATAGATATGGAAAGTCTCAGTGTGATCTTTTCCTATGAGACAGAGGCTTTTGTGGGAAAAGCAGTTGCATCCGAAGATGCCTCAAAACTTTATATCGCGCAAAAGGCCATAGATTTGTGCGAGATCGATACGGCTACAGGAGAGCGTATGGATTTCATGGGTAAGAGGATGATATTGCAGGCGGGTATATATGATAAGCCTTCTCTGGTAGTCAGTCCGGATGGTATGCTTGTTGCCATGAGCTGTATGGATGGTCAGATCCGTCTTGCCGATACCAAATCAGGAACGGTATACGAAACGATTCATCTTCCCTGTTCTGCCAGAATATATCTGGAGTTTTCACCGGATAGTAAATACCTTATCATGCAGGGTGATGATTATACGGTTAAGGTATGGGGGATTTCGGAAAGGGAATATCTGGGTTATTTCAAGGCAAATCAAGCTATACTCTACAGCATTATAATACCGGGAACGGATCGTATGGCTCTGGTGGATTATTATACGCTTTATCTTCTTGATGCAAGCGAGTATTCACGCATCGCGCAGGTACCTGACGGCGCAATATACATTCCGGACAATGAGAGCCTGATAATGACCAGGAATGAAAATGCATATCGCTGTTACTACAAAAGTGTCGATAAGCTTTTGGAAGAACTGCAAAGACAATATCCGGGAGATTCTCTTACAACTGAAGAGAAGATACAGTACAATATTGATTGATACAGATAGGGGGCGTAAATGAGTTTTAAACTGTCACAGTTGCTGAACTATAAAAATATTGTTATACAGTGCCATGACAATCCTGATGCGGATGCCCTGGCCTGTGGTTATGTCGTTAAATGGTATCTTAAGAAAAAAGGTATAGATGCAAAGCTGATATATGGCGGCCGCAGCATGATACAGAAGAGCAATCTGGTAAAGATGACGGAACTGCTGGAAATAGATATAGAGTATGTTACCGAATTGGAAAAACCGGAGCTTTTGATTTGTGTGGACTGCCAGTACGGGGAAAGTAACGTAACTCTGTTTGAGGCTGATAATATTGCCGTGATCGATCATCATCAGGTGTCGGGTGAGCTTCCTGCGCTTTCGGAAGTGCGCAGCAGTTACGGCTCATGCTCTACCCTGATATATGAGATGTTGAAGGAGGAGCATATAGACATCAATGAGGACCCGAAGATAGCGACGGCTCTGTATTATGGCCTGATGACGGATACGGGTAATTTTGTGGAGATATCCCATCCCTCTGATAAGGATCTGCGCGATAACGCAGGCTTTTCCAATTTTGAGATAACCACTATGCGTAATTCAAATCTCTCCAAAGAGGAACTGCAGATAGCCGGAGATGCGCTTAAGAAAGCGGAATTCAGTGATAAATTCACTTATGGGATAGTAGAGACCAGGCCCTGCGATCCGAATATACTGGGGATAATAAGCGATATGCTGCTGGAAGTGGACGGAGTGGATACCTGCCTGGTCTACGGCGTACAGGATTTTGGAGTAAAGATTTCCGTGCGCAGCTGCATCAAACAGGTCAGAGCCAGTGAGCTGGCGGAATATCTGACAGAAGGATATGGCGGCGGCGGCGGACATATCGTAAAAGCGGGAGGTCTGCTTAAGCGGGATATGCTGGAAAAAGCCGGAATTGAGTATAAACGTGACAGCATAGCAGCGTTGATGAAGGAGCGTATGCTGTCGTATCACCGTGACAGTGAAGTGAAGTATGCCGGGATAAATGAAGAGGATATTTCAGATCATAAACGCTATATTAAAAAAGAAGTGTTGGTCGGATATGTGGATGCTTCTTTGCTGGAAGTCCCCGACAGAAAGTTTTTGATACGAACGCTGGAAGGTGACATCAGTATCAAACTTGACGAAACCGCGATCATAATAATAGGTCCTGAGGGAGAGATCTATCCGATAAAAAGGGAAAAATTTGAGAAGAGTTACCGCCCGGTGAATGACCCTTATGTTTATCCGGGAGAATATGTGCCTATGGTCATCGATACCGTCAATGGAGAGCGTTATGAGCTGATACCGCATGCAAGAAGCTGCATAGCAGCGGGCGGCGGCGGAATCTATGCAAAGCAGATAGATCACAGGATCAAGATATTCACCACCTGGGATCCCGATAATTATTATCTGGGAGTTCCCGGTGATTACATGGCTGTGCGTACTGATGATCTGAAAGATGTATATATAATAGCGCGCAATATTTTTGAAAAAACTTATGAAGAGATGAAGCCATAAAGCTTACTTTGAAGCAGCCAGTTCTGCGGCGCGGGCTATCGCATCATCTATGTGGGGGCGGAAATTTTCTGCCCCTGCTTTTTTTATGAAGCCGCTCTTTTCCATGGTATGCATGGGCTGGGTATTGACATGTGAGAATACCATGGTGATGCCATTGGCAGTGCAGCGCGCATGCAGTTCTTCGATGGCGTGCATGGCTGTAGCATCCAGCGCGGGAACGCCACGCATACGCAGTATTATGACCTTGGTGTTTTCACTGTAATCGATCGATACTATGCGGTCTGCCGCTCCGAAGAACATGGGACCGGAGATCTCATAAACTCTTACATGTTTGGGAAGAGGCTTTAAGGCCGGACCGTCGGGATCCTCTTCGGGGTCGTAGGATACCCAGCCTTTGACCTGTGTTTCTTCGCTCATTCTCTTCATGAAGAGCACCAGGGCAAGTCCCATGCCTATTTCTATTGCTATTACCAGATCAAATACAACAGTAAGTATAAAGGTTGCTACCAGGACTATGATGTCGCTCTTGGGAGCAGTCTTGCAGAGGTGTACGAAGGTGCGCCACTGGCACATATTATATGCTACCATGAACAGTATTGCGGCTATGGTGGGCATGGGGATCAGTGCGGCGTAAGGCATTAATACTACCAGCACCAGTATCAGGACTATTGCATGGACTATACCGGCTATGGGAGTACGGCCGCCGTTTTTGATGTTTGCAGCGGTGCGTGCTATGGCACCTGTTGCGGGAATGCCGCCGAAGAGCGCTGAACCTATATTACCGCAGCCCTGCGCTATCAGCTCCATATTGGAACGGTGATGTGAGTTGATCATACTGTCTGCGACAACGCAGGAAAGAAGGGATTCTATAGCTGCCAGGACTGCGATAGTGAAGCCGTCCGGCGCCACTTCCTTTATAGCGGCAAAGCTGATAACGGGAAGATGGAAAGAAGGCAGCTTATTGCTGATGGTATAAAGGTTGCCGATGGTATTTACCGGAAGATTGAGGAATTTCACCATTAAGATCCCGACGATAACGGCTATAAGTGAGCCGGGGATCTTTTCGCTTATCCTGGGCCAGATGATGAGTATTACAAGACATACGCCGCCGACTAAAAGAGCGTAGGGATTAAGCGTTCCTATATTAAAAGCTACGGCTTTGACCTTATCCATTGTCTCTATTGTTACGGTACCCTCGGGATAGGTGAGACCCAGGAAATCCTTGATCTGTCCGATCAGTATGGTTACTGCGATACCGGAAGTGAAACCTGTTGTAATAGTATAAGGAATGAACTTGATAAGGCCGCCGAGTCTTAAGAGACCCATCAGGATCAGGAGTACGCCGGCAATGATGGTAGCCAGCATAAGGCCGTCCATTCCGTTCTTTGCAACTATCCCGGCTACTATGGTGGCAAAGGCTGCCGTGGGGCCTGCTATCTGAACGCGGCTGCCGCCCAGGAAAGATATGATAAAACCGGCGATTATGGCGGTATAAAGGCCTTCTTCGGGACCTACTCCCGAGGCCAGCGCCAGCGTTATGGATAAGGGCAGGG
>CADAHD010000047.1 GCA_902787595.1 uncultured Lachnospiraceae bacterium | reverse complement strand
TAAAAAACGGCATCTTTACGATTGCCGCTTTACAAAAGATCATTTAGTTTAAGCGGGTGGATAGAGGGACTCGAACCCTCGATCTCCAGAACCACAATCTGGCGCGTTAACCAACTACGCTATATCCACCATATTGCACCGGCCTCCCCGGTAAACGTGCCCAAAGGGATTCGAACCCCCGACCCACGGCTTAGAAGGCCGTTGCTCTATCCAGCTGAGCTATGGACACATTCCAAAACTTATAGGGGTTTGGAAACCCACAACTCGTGTATTATCTCAAACTCCGGAGCAAATGTCAAGAGAAATTTATCTCATACTGTAAGATCCGCTGTTGCCCTTTACCATCTTGGCCAGCCATCTCTTGGCTTTTTCCTCACCATGATTAGCCGCCTTGGAAAAATGTCCTGCAGCTTTGTTATAATCGGGGCCTCCGTCAATAGGAAGTGTGTAATAATATCCAAGTATGAACTCAGCCTTCTTCTCGCCTTCCTCTATAGCCTTCTTTGCATATTCGCAGGCTTCTTTCATCATCTCTTCTGTAGGTTTGGTGGCATATTCTTTTTCCGGATCTGCCAGACAATATGCTATGCGATACATTGCAAATCTGTCGTTTTTAACCAGTTCCAGCAGCTTTTTGTAGCAGAAAACAGCCTTTTCTGCATCTCTCTTTACGCCGGTACCAAAATCATATGCAATGGCGATATTCCTGAGGCCCTTCTCCTGCCCAAGCTCTGCAGCCTTCCTGTTCCATTCGAACGCTTCCTTTGGATCCTTGCGCACTCCGTCTCCATACAGATAGAACTGACCCACCAGAGCCATCGATTTGGGATCACCCATCTCCGCGCACTGCTTATAGCACTTGAATGCCATAGCCAGATTCTTTTCCACAGTAATGCCCTCTTCATAGATACGGCCCATATTATAGATAGCGCGCATCTTTTCGTCACGGCGGCTTGCTACATTCTGATCAGCCAGAGCAGCATCGAGCATGCTCTTAAGACTGCCGGCTTCGGTAGGGATATCGCTGCGGTTTCTTAATATCCATTCCACATAATATACTACAGCCCTGTTCTTTCCATGAGTAGCTGCTTCCTTGATAAGCGGTTCGGCCAGTTTATAATGGCGCTCACCATAATACATAACGCCAAGGCGTTCAACTATTGTATAATACCATTCCGCAGAATCGGAAAGTTCTGCTTTGACCTGCGCCTGGTTGAAATAATCATGATACTTATCCAGAGCCGTTTCCAGTTCCGTGCGTCCCTGCTCGATAACGGGATCGCTCTTCTTAAGGGCCTTCTTTGCAAAACTGTCAGCATCTTCACGCAGTGCTTTGAGCTTGCGTTCACGTTCTTCAGCTGCTTTGCGCGCTGCTTCTTCTTCTGCCTTGCGTCTTGCCTCTTCCTCAGCCTTACGCTTTGCTTCCTCAGCCTTTCTCTTCTCTTCGGCTGCCTTGCGCGCTGCTTCTTCTTCTGCGCGTTTCTTTTCTTCGGCTGCTTTACGCTTAGCCTCTTCCTCTGCCTTGCGCCTTGCTTCTTCTTCTGCCCTCTTCTTTTCCTCAGCTGCCTTGCGCGCTGCTTCTTCCTCTGCCTTCTTCTTTTCCTCGGCTGCCTTGCGCGCTGCTTCTTCCTCTGCCTTCTTCCTTTCTTCGGCAGCTTTGCGCGCTGCCTCTTCCTCGGCTTTGCGCCTTGCTTCCTCCTCAGCCTTTCTCTTCTCTTCGGCCGCCTTGCGTGCCGCTTCTTCTTCTGCGCGCCTGCGTTCCTCTTCGGCTTTTCTCTTCTCTTCTTCCGCCTTGCGCGCCGCTTCTTCCTCTGCGCGTCTGCGTTCCTCTTCCGCCTTGCGCGCTGCTTCCGCAGCCTTAGCCGCAGCTTCTGCAGCCTTACGCGCTTTTTCTTCTTCCTGGCGTTTCTTTTCCTCTTCTATCCTGCGCTGCTTCTCCGCTTCGCGTTTCTTTTCTTCCGCTATCCTGCGGGCAGCTTCAGCTTCCTCATGACGCTTTCTTTCTTCTTCCTGACGGCGTTTCTGCTCCTCTGCAGCTTTGGCCGCCTGTTCCTCTGCCATCTTTCTCTGCTCAGCTGCTTTTTGCTCTGCTTCCTCCCTGGTAAGTCCTACAGGGACCTGAACGGTAGAAAGCTGTACAGCCTGTTCTTTACTGATAGCAGGCTGGGGACCGGACGCAGCAGGCTGTGAATTCTCCTGAGACTGTCCACTGAGCGGCAGCATGGCCGGAGTAGACGATATCTGTACAGGCTGGACGTTTTCCTGATTTACTGCCGCAGCAGCAGGCTGAGCCTGTGTAAAAGGAGTAACAGGAGTAACAGGNTCCGCTCCCGGATGCGCTCCGTGGTGCGGTCGTCCTGGATGGGGTTCACCGAAAGCAGCACCGGCTGCAGGCTGGGGCGCAGCCTGAACTGCCTGCCCCTGCATTGAGCTTGGCGCTGCCAGCATGGGATTATTAGGTGCAGACTGCACCTGCTGGGGTTTGGATCCGTTATTTATCTTTTGTTCAGAAACAAAAGTAGGCGCCTTAGGTCCCGGTTCCGGCTTTGCGGGCGCACCCAGGCCGGCCGAAAAATCATCAGCGCTCTTTAAAAAATCAAGCTCGGGAGCCTCAGGAGCAGGCTCTTCTTTTTTCTCATCAAGGAATGAAAGTGATATGGTACCATCACAAGGTTTGCCGCAAGACCAGCAGAATCTTGCCTTAGGCTCAAGGGATGCTCCGCAATATATACAGTTCCTGCCTTTGGATGTGATCGTGCCGCCTCCAAAGATATTCGTCTTTGTCTCGGTGAATTCCGCGCATCCGCACTTCTTGCATGCGCGATCCATCATACCAAGCTTATTTCCGCATTGTGCACATACCTTCATGTTAACCTCATTTCCGGCAGACATATGCTAAAATACGCCTGCCCTACCCCCTGGTTATGATATAGCAGTCTCCTGCGCATCTATTATATTATATAGCTAAAAAATATTCAAGAAAAATGAATGAATTACTTAACTAACAAGTCGGAACGATCGTCAGCTCATCATTGCTTTACTGTATGGTAACATAAAGCTGTCTTTTTCCGAATTTCAAGGCGTCCTCATGGCTGTTAAAATACATATCGATATGATTGTTGGTTATGCCGCCGCCGCAGTCTTCCGCTATGTAAGTACCCATGCCCTCAATGGTAACATGAGTGCCGTAAGGTATCACCTTGGGATCAACTGCTATCGTACGTCCCTCTTCGGGAACGGTGCCCGTAGCGGTGTGAGGAATATTGCCTGTAACTTCAGGGCTGAACTGACCGCAGCAGATGCGGCATGAGCAGTAGCCCGTTATGGTAAAGAGCGTAGCCTCGCCGTTAAGACGGGCATACTCAACCGAATTCATAAGATCGTCGCCCAATACATATCCGACCATTCCGTCATACTGTACCATAGCATATCCGTCTTTTTCGCCAAGCAGCATAACGCTGGTGCCTGCAGGAAGAGATGCAAGAAGGTCATCCGATTCGCCGGGCATTCCGCGCATAGAGGTCTTAACGCCGATCTGATAGCTTATCTGCTTGCTGTCCTTTTTTGCGCTCTTCTTTTCTGTAACCATGGCAGAGCTTGCGGTTGCCGTAACTGTCTGGCTTCCCTGTATGCCTTCGCCACCTATGAGCGCAACCTGCTGCATGGGAATGACTGAATTATTATTTGCAACACTGCGGCCCGCAGGATTAACATCCATGTATTCAAGGCAGGATGCCAGAACATAGCCTTCCGTTCCGTTATATTTTACATGCAGGAAACCGTTTTCACCACCGTCGATGTACTGAACCACATCTCCGGTCTGAAGAAGATCGAGCCTTGAGCTGGTGGCGCTGGCCTCCTGACGGAAGTTCACACCTGCAGCCACTCGTATCATGACCGCCTGCTTGCTGGCTGCTGACATTTCAAGCGCTATTGCCTGTGCCTGCTCTTCTCTTTTCTTAGCTGCATCCATTGCAGAATCCCTGACAGCCTGAGCAGTAATGACGTTGCTGTCTTCTACGATTTCTGCTGTCTCACTTCCGGGCACAAATATCTGCTCGGCGGAAACATAACCCTTGGTCCCGTCATATTCGATAAGGGTATAGCCGTCCTTCTCCCCGCCCAGAACGCGAACCTGCGCGCCCTCGGGAATAGTCATGATCCACGAGCCTTCCACTGAAGGAGTCTTGCGCAGATTAGATCTTCCGCATATTGTATAAAGTTCTTCATCTCCTACTGCCTGGCACTTAAGCGCTGCTGTTCCCATTCCGGTCATCAGCAGCAGGGACGCCAGTATCAAAACTCTTTTTTTCATCTCGCTCCCCGGACAGCTATTGACTGCCGTATTAATTCGTAACATTTTTGTAACTTTTTTGTAACAATTATATTACTTTTTAATACTATTAATGTCAAGTGCCAGATGTAGCAAAATAAAAACAAAAAAAGCCACATTTTGTGGCTTTTTTCATAACGCTTTATTTTTCACTGAAAACACGCTGCTATTTCCTTAACTGCCAGCTGCTCGTCATCGCCTTCGGCAATCAGGTCAAAACTGCTGCCTCTTACGAAACGCAGGATAGTCATACCCATAATGCTCTTCATGTTGATGTTCTTTTCCTCTGATTCGATATGCAGTGAGCAATCATAATGGCAAGCCGACTGCACAAGATAGGGAATGATATCAGTCCCGAATTCCTTTTCGACATTGATAGTCTGTTTGATCATCCTTCTTTACATCCTTTTCGAATATTTAACCCCTATACACCCCAAAAGAATGATGATCTTCTCTGATCTTCTTAATGTCTTTGAATAAAAAAATGCTGATGTCCTCAGCATTCTCTTAAGAGCGATAGACGGGACTCGAACCCGCGAGCTCAACCTTGGCAAGGTCGTGTGCTACCAACTGCACCACTATCGCATTTTGTTTTCGCCCTCACGGACAATGAGTATTTTACTTCATTCATATTCATTTGTCAAGAACTTTTTTAATAAATTTTTATTTATTTATTTCCATGGTATAAATGCGCTTAAGAGCAGCATCTATAAGCTCTTCGGAGATGGTCCCGTCATTAACCGCGCCCAAAAGAGCCTCACGCGCCTCGTTAAATGCTATGGTGCTTCTGACATAGATCAGATCAGCTCCGGCGATAAATGCCTTAAGCGCCGCTGCGCCGGGCGTAGTCGATGAAGTGCATGCAGCCTGATCAAGAGGAGCGCTAACGATAACGCCTTCAAAACCCAGGTCATTTCTTAACATATTTGTAACTATTTCTTCGGACAGACAGCAGGATTCATCACCCGATCCTGCATTTGCTGCTACGATATTGCTGACCATGATCATATCTGCTCCGGCTTCAATGCCCGAGATAAAAGGCTTGTATTCACACTTCTCAAGCTCTTCTGCGCTCTTTTCGGTGCTGATGGCGCCGTTATCGGGGTTGGTCACCGCTCCGCCTTCTCCGGGAAAAGCTGCAAGGCAGCTGAACACGCCGCCGTTGTTAAGCCCTTCAACTGCAGCTGCCGTCATAGATGCCGCAATATCCGCATCATCGGAAAAGATCCTGTCGCCAAGATAGGGATTTTCAACCGTGAGCACTGCCGCCTGGGGCGCTATATCAACATCTATTCCGTATTCTTTAAGATAAGCTGCGATCGTTTCGTAGCTTTCGGTTACATTATCCCTGTTTCCGGTCTCTGCCAGTTCCTTTGCGCTGGGCTGGGGATCCGCTTCCTCCGCCTTGCCTGCGATAGCTCCGAATCCACCCTCTTCATCAAGGCAGGCCAGCATATCACGGTTATAGGTCTCGTGATACATGCTTTTGGTCGTCGAAACCAGTTCTCTGAACTGGTCGCCGCTAACCACATTCTTGGGCGTATAAACGATGCCGGCTACAGCGTACTGCGTCAATGCCTCTCTTGTGCCGTCTCCGGCCATGGTAGCCGTGGCAACACCGGTTATTGCTTCAGGGCTTACCAGTAAAAGCCCGTCTATCTTCTGCTCTATGCTCATGCCGTCCAGCATGGCCAGGACCGCCGGATCTTCCTCGGGTTCCTCAACCACTTCTTCCTGTACTGCATCTTCTATTTCTTCCAGCGGTTCGGGCGTATATATAACGCCGCCTTCTTCACTGCCGGCCTGATCCTCCGATACGGTATTCTCCGAAGCAGCGCTCTGAGGCTGCTCCTGCGCCTTCTGGCTCATCCTTTTGCCAACTGCGTCTGCGCAAAAATATGCTGTAATGCCCAGGACCGCGATAGCTGCAATCAGACCAAGCCAGCATAAGATCTGGTTCCTGATCCTGCGTTTGCGTCTGTATGCTCTTCTATCCATATCATTCCTGTCCATAATAACCTCCACATTATGTAAACAGGTGTATAATAACACGATATGCCGATCTTTGCAAGTTTGTATTACAACAAGTTGACCGAACGGATTCTCTTTCCACAAAATACTGTGGTCAACAATGATAAAGGCCCTTGCAGATATTGCTTCTTCTGCAAGGGCCTTTATACTGACTCACAATCCAATGGACCGTACCTCCTTGATAAATTTTTGTCCATCTGTCCGTTCCCCGGTTTTACGGCGGACTTTCCATATTCTGTTGACCTGCTCCCTGATCGTCGCTACCTATCATCCTCCATCTTTGCACTTATGCTGCAGCGGTTGGAATATTTGCTTCGCTGCTTTCTCTTCGATGAAACTTAAATAAGCTGCTTGATCCGGTTCCTGTACCCTGCCTGCTTCATGCGGATGATATGATCAATTGTTACCGTGAACTCATCCTGCGTCTGCGCAGCTCCTAAGGTACATTACTTACGTTTCGGGTGGACTATACCTCTCTTTCTGTGTGGCGGGACCTAAGCCCTTGACTTTCTGTTCTTCCTGAGTGGGCTCCTTTCGTCCCTTCTCTATGTTATCAACAAGTTGTTTTCTTGTTGTTATGTGTATATCTTATCACATTATTCTAAATTGTCAATACATTTTTGAAATTTTTTTGATATTTTTTCACACAATTCTGCAATGCATAAAAATAGCGGGAAAGACAGGCTTTCCCGCAGGGATCTTAGCTTTCGCTTGTCCTCATTAAGTGCTCTGCTTAGTCCTCCAGGCCGAAGATGTCGTGAGCTGCGTTAACAGCCTTCTCAACTTCCTTCTCGTCGATCAGAACGGTTACACGGATCTCAGAGGTAGAGATCATCTTGATGTTGATGTTTGAATTGTAGAGGCATTCGAACATCTTTGCAGCAACGCCGGGGTTGCTCATCATGCCGGCGCCTACAACAGATACCTTTGCAACGCCCTTCTCGCACTCAAGCTTCTGATATTTGAGTCTTGCCTGATTAGCCTCGATCACTTTGATGGCATCATCCGCATAATCACCGGTCACGGTAAATGCTATATCCTGAGTGCCGTCACGGCCTACAGACTGCAGGATCATATCCACGTTTATCTTCTCCTGAGCCAGAGCATCAAAGAGTCTGAACGCAGAACCGGGCTTGTCACTTACTCCCACAACAGATATCTTAGCGCAATTCTTATCGGATGCTACACCGCTTACCAACATTCTTTCCACTTTTACTTCCTCCTTCACCACTGTGCCTTCTTCATTTGTAAGACTTGATCTTACTACCAGCGCAACGCCGTATTTCTTTGCCAGCTCTACCGATCTGTTATGCAGAACGCCTGCGCCCAGAGTCGCCAGATCAAGCATCTCATCATAAGTTATCTCATTAAGCTTGCGGGCCTTCTTAACCACCCTGGGATCGGCTGTATAAACGCCGTCCACATCGGTGTATATCTCGCAGGCATCAGCCTTGAGCGCTGCTGCCAGAGCTACAGCCGTAGTATCGGAACCGCCGCGTCCCAGCGTAGTATAATCGCCATACTTATTGACGCCCTGGAAACCGGTAACCAGAACTATCTTCTTCTGATCCAGCTCGTGACGGATACGCTCGGTATCGATGCGCTTTAAGCGCGCATTGCTGTAGGTGGATGTGGTATGCATAGCCACCTGGAAAGCATTCAGCGATATTGCGGGAATGCCCAGTGTCGCAAATGCCATAGCTGCCAGTGCCACCGAAGTCTGCTCGCCTGTTGTAAGCAGCATATCCATCTCTCTTCTGGACGGCTCGGGATTAATATTCTTTGCCATCTCGATCAGCTCGTCGGTCATCTTTCCCATGGCCGAAAGCACAACAACAACATCATTTCCTTTTTTGTATTCGTCAGCACAGCGCCTGCACACATTAAGGATACGCTCCTTATTGGCCACGGAAGTACCGCCGAATTTCTTTACGATAAGCATAATCTCCTCCCTTTTACATCCTTATATATCCGATAACGCCGTCCAGGCCGGCGATCGCCTTCTTAAATCCGCCTTCGGTCATCGACTCGGTAAAGTAACCTTTCTCACCTTCTGCGACGCCATCCAGCACGCTGTCCTTTGTTTTAACGGCAGCCTTAAATGCTGCAGCAGCTTCATCCTTGACCCTTACGAAATAATTCTGCTCAAGGCCGTCGATATCAGCAAGCGCCGCCTCTTCCTCAGACCAGCCGCAGGCAACGGTCTTACCTATATTATTTGCGCATTCCACCGCATCACCGACAACAGCCGATGCGGTTGCCAGCTTGCCGGCGCCCCTGCCGTAATACATGGAGTCATCCAGCATATCCGAATGGATCAGCACGCCGTTAAATACATCCTTAACTATCGATAAAGGATTGGAGCCGTCAATGAGTCTGGGGCTTACCATGCAGTAGCACCCGCCGTTCTTGAACTCGCTCATGGCTATGAGCTTTATGCACATGCCGGCTGCTTTTGCATATTCTATATCCTTTATGCTCAGATCCTTTATACCTTCCATCAGGATCTTCGTATAATCAACTTTCTTTCCCGTAACAAGTGAAGCCAGTATGGCTATCTTACGGCAGGGATCATGTCCCTCTATATCGGCTGTGGGATCCTTCTCTGCATAGCCGTATTCCTGTGCCTCGCAAAGAGCAGCTTTAAAATCCAGTCCGGCTGTTTCCATGCGGTACAGTATATAATTGGTAGTTCCGTTAAGGATACCATAGATACGCTCGATCTTTTCTGCGGTAAGAGCCTCGTTGATGGTCCTGATCAGCGGTATTCCGCCGCCTACAGACGCCTCAAAAAGATAGCTGCAGCTGTGCTCCGAAGCAATGCGCGAAAGCTCCGCGCCGTACTTCTCCACCAGCTCTTTATTTGAAGTGCACACACTCTTGCCGGCTTCAAGACACGCCTTGGTATAATTATAGGCAAATGTGGCCCCTCCCATGGTCTCGCAGACGATCTTTATCTCCGGATCGTTTATTATGCTGTCGAAATCATGAACAACCCTGTCTTCATAAGGATCACCCGGGAAATCCCTGAGATCCAGTATGTACTTTACATGCAGGCCTTCACAGCGCTTCGATATGACGTCGCGGTTCGTCTCTATAACTTCGACCACTCCGCTGCCTACCGTGCCGTAGCCCAGTACTGCCACTTCTGCCATTTACTCTCCCTCCAAAATAAAGTTCCTAAATGTTACCGGATCGCTCCGCTTAAATGACACAAATAAAAAAAGCTGTCAAACATAGTACCACAATTATCTGTACGTGGCAATTGTTTTTTTATAACAGCTTTTGTAATGCCGAAATATGTTTTTTTACTTCCATAAGATAGCGTTCCGGTGAAAAAACGGGAGAACGATATCCGTCATTCATAAGAGCTTCTATACTGTAATCGAGCATATCGATAAGCAACAGGTAGTCCTCATGTGAGGTAAGGGCCGAATAGTCCGCCTGCATCATCACCTTTGAGAGCGCTTCCGCATATTTCTGCCTGGGCTCCTTTATCAGTTCCGAGACCTCCGGATCTTCTTCTCTTACTATACTGTAGAGGAAAAGTGGCAGGTACGGATATTTCTCCATCATCACCATCTTGCATTCCTCTATTTTAAGACGCAGCTCAAAATAATCCGTTCCGCTCTTTATCTGAGCCATATTCAGTTCCAGCATGGCGTATTTAAGGCCATAGCTTGCCACAAAAGAATAAAGCCCCGTCTTGTTTTCAAAATAATGGAACCAAAGCCCTTTCGAAACTCCGCATACCCTGACCATCTCATCCGTGGATGCATGACGGTAACCGTACTTTGCAAAGATCTGCATGGCTCCGTTGATCATCTTGTCCTGTTTTTCCTTCTTCAGAGAATAAAACTTTTCGTTCATACGCCCTCTTTATTGACTGTATCGGTCCATCGCATATATTATCATATTTTCGTGAATTTTCAACTCTATCTCTTTTCTTTTTTTACAATATGTATTAAAATATAGTAAAATCTTTTCACGAAAGGAGTATGTAGATCATGGCAAAGAAATTTGGAGGCTTATTGGTATTCGGACTTGCTGCCGGCGCTGCTGCTGCAGGTGTGTATCATTATCTGCAGACCAGAGAAAAGGAACTTGCAGACATCGATGATTTCGATGATCTGGACAATATGGAAGAAAAGGAGAGCTCACGCAGCTATGTAAATCTCGACAGCGTCAAGAAGTTTGCCGGCGAAGCTGTAGAAAAAGCTAAGGAAGTCGCAAAGGGCGCGGTAGAAACCGTTTCCAAGACCGTGGCAGAGCTCAGAAAAGAAGACGAGGCAGAAAAGGACGATTCAGAGGAAGTCGAAGTAGTAAAGGATGATGCAGAGGAGAAGCCCGCAGAGGAGAAACCTTCTGAAGATAAAGCTGCAGACGACTCCGATGACAGCGAAGATTTCTTCGATGACAACGGTTCCGAAGAAGACTGACAGGCCGATATTTACAAAGCCCCTTCCGGATCAACCGGCAGGGGCTTTTTTTATACCTTCTTTATCATCAGCTCCACAACAAAACCGTTATCGTTATAATACTCCATTCCGCCGCCCATCTTGTTCATATAGCACTTGACCAAATAAAGTCCCAGGCCATAGCCGTTATTTTCCTTGGCATTCTTTCCGCGGTAATACTTCTCGGCTATCAGCGGCAGATCCTCTTCGGATACGCCCGGTCCGCTGTCACTTATCCTTATGCAGATGAAGCTTCCTTCTTTGCCGTCCGCCATCAGTATACTGTCCATCTGCTCAAAGCTCACTTTTATCTCCGTGCCGGCATACTTATGGCTGTTGCCTATGACATTATCGATGACCTGTTCCATCCTGAGCCTGTCCATCAAAACCAGACACGGCGGTATGTGGTCTTCTATCGTGATCTTTCCGTAACCGTCCAGCTTTCTGATAAACTCTTCTATCTCGGTTGAGTTTTCTTCCTCAGCCTTAACTTCTATAAGCTCCAGTTCTTCCATATTGGCATGCATCATCTCGCTCATTAGCAGACCGATGGTATCAGCCTTGGACGTTATAACAGAAGTAAGCCCCAGCGCCTCCTGCGCTCTTTTGTCTGTTTCCTCCGCTGTCTGCGCCTCCTTCATGCCTTCCAGCTTAAGATCCAGCACCTCGGTCGTAGCTTTTATAACGGACAGCGGCGTCTTGATATCATGGCTTAAGGAAGCCACCAGTTCCTTCCTGGCTATCTCCGCTTCTATCTCACGCGCCCTGGCAGCCTTTAGCTCTTCGCGCATGATATCAAAAGCCTCAGTAAAGCTGCCGAATATATTTACCCTGTGTCTGGGCAGTCTGATATCCAGATTTCCCTTAGCTATCTCACGTGAGAAATTCTCCAGCTGATGCAGCGGTCTTGCATAAAGAAGCCAGATCAGAAACAGCAGAAGATATCCGCTGCAGAGCACTATCCCCCAAAGTATCAGGGAGGCTTTCAGAAAATCCGCTTTCGTCTGTTCAAATCTGTTGAGCTCGTCCTTCCAGGCAATCTTTCCCAGATATTCGCCGCTCGGAGCAAAATCCAGCACAAATGCATAAGCGCTGTACAGTTCAGCCAGTTCAGGATCATCCAGCTCCTTTGACATAATAATATAGCAGCCGTATTTGGCTTCCAGTCCTTCTTCCGGCATTCCCTGTAAAAAGTCCTCTTCCGCCTTATACAGCTGATCGTTGTAATAAACGATATCACGTTTGGTATATGTGTATT
Source organism: uncultured Lachnospiraceae bacterium (assembly GCA_902787595.1). Next base: position 2,536 of record CADAHD010000047.1, on the reverse strand, counting down.
TCCCGCTCACGTTAAAGAAGATAAGTGCTGCTCCCAGCATGAACAGGGTAAAGAATACTGCCAGATTCCTTATTGCATTCATAGCTTAAGATAATACCCCGTTCCCCAGACCGTCTTTATATATTTCGGATTCTTGGGATCCTCTTCTATCTTTTCCCTTAACCTTCTGATATGCACATTTAATGTAGAATCGCTGAAGAAGGTATCTCCCCACACTTCATCGAAAAGATCTTCTTTCTTTACTATCGCATTCCTGTGCCTGTAAAGGCAGTCAAGCAGCGCATATTCCTTGGCTTTCAGTTCAACCCGCCTGCCTTCAGCCACGACCGACATCGTCGCCGGATCGAGCTTAAGTACCTCCGAAGCATCGCCATCCGTGTCAGATGCGGGTGAAGCAGCCGTGGCGGAAGACTGTTTCATCTGTTCCATTCTCTTTAACAGGATCTTTACCTTTGCCAGCAGCACCGAAAGGCTGTAGGGCTTTTTAACATAATCATCCCCGCCGATGGTCAGGGCGATGAGTACATCATCATCACTCTGTCTGGCGCTTATGAACAGTATGGGAAGCTGCATATCTTCGCGGATCTTTTTGCAGACATCGAAACCCGAACCGTCTCCCAGATTGATATCCAGAAGTATCAGATCCGCTGTGTTCTCCTTAAGGAATGCAAAACAGCTTTCCTTACCGTCCACATATTCGCAGCTTAAGCCGAAGGCCTTAAAATATTCGGCCGTCATGCGCGCCAGATCGGTCTCATCATCAACTATCAGACAATTATAATGCATATCCCTTACTCTTCCGTTATCATCTTTACGGGCTCAAGCTTCTTTATCCTTCTTCCCGCAAAAGCAGCTGTCCCCATGGCCACTCCGATTATTATGACCGTAGCTAATGGAAAGCATGACCTGTATTATCAGCTGCCCGGAAGTATAACCTAATGCCTTGCTCACTCCCAGGTCACGCCAGCTCTTGGTTATCTGAGTCCTTACAACCAAAGCTTCTACAAAGGCCACGATGATAACTGTCAGTACGCCTATCAATAACGCTACCACACTGACGCCCGTCATCACCATACCGATCGACGCGTATACTTCCGCCATGAAATCATATACCTCAATATCGGGATATATCTTACCGAAAGCCTCCTTAAAATCATCCAGAGTATATCCATCCTTAAGCTTGACCAGCCAGTTGTGGCCATCCAGATGTCCTGTCATCCTCTCCAGCCCCCCGATAGACATATAACTCATCATTCCCATATTATTAAGGGTCTGGACTATGCCTGTCACGATATAGTTTTCTTCATTCAGGCCGACCTTTGCCGTTACCACGTCGCCTACGGATACTTTCATACGCTCCGCCGCGCTTGTCGCAAATATCATCTCGTTATCGTGAATGGGCATCCTTCCTTCCACCAGCATAAGTCCCGATGGCGTATCCGTGGTCACACCCTTGCAGCTTATGACCTGTTCCTTACGGACTTTCCCTGAAGTATAGGAAACACTTTCCCAGCATTCCCCACACATATACTCTACCATGCCCATGCTCCTGATATACTGCTCCGTAGCTTCATCCACATATAAGTCTGCATCGGCTGCAGCATAGCCGGCCATCCCCATAAGATACAGCTCATCGGTAAAACTGTCACGCATGCCAAAGCCTATTATCGATGCTACAGTCAGCACAAAGGCAATGAATACTATACCCAGCTGTGAGCGGAATTTACCGAAGGTTTCCTTAAGCGCTATAACAAAAGGTACAGGAAGCGCAGTCTTTTCAAAGGAGAAAAGGTTTTTCTTGAAATTATGGGTATTTATACCGCCGCGAAGCGCATCCAGCACAGTGGTCTTATGATAATCCCTGCCGATCACCAGCGTCATCAGGATAACTGTCAGGCACATGAATACCAGGACCGTTATCGCAACCATGATATCAGCCGGCTGGTTCCAGTTAAGTCCCAGTGTTGCCAGTATCGCAAACCCAAGCTTATCAAGCGAAAACATGCCAAGCGCCGTTCCCAGAAGACCGCCCGCAAATACTACTGTCAGAAGCTGTATATGCTTCCATGATGGCAGTATTTCGCATATTTGTCATGATAAAGTTTTTGATACTGAAATGAGTCAGCACCAGCGCTACGGCAAATATGATAAGCGCAAACAGAAGTATTATAGCTATGAATATCATGGGCAGTATCATTGCGCTGACCTTAAGCATAACATAAGCCAGGGCATTGCTCAGCACTCCGTTAAAATCAGGGTGCTCTGCAGAATACTTAAGATACCATTCCATATACTCATTATATATATCCTCATCCAGTCCGGTGTTTTCAAGATGTTTTTTGAAAACAATATCCGAATATTTAATGTTATACCGCTGTATCTCAAAATCCGCCACAGGATTATCAAAGGAAATCTGCTGATACATCTTATCCGATACATATATAAGATATGCCCCCACATTCAGCGGCGAGCAGAAGAAAGTGTCCTCGGCAAAGCCCGCAACTTTAAGCTCATAGGTATTATCGCCGATCTTGAT